>CALWJF010000113.1 GCA_944380935.1 uncultured Clostridia bacterium | reverse complement strand
ATAAGCGTTTTTGCGGCCATTTTCGCTCCCCGCCGCTGACGGTCAGATGCACGAAAAGCCCAGAAATACGGCACTTTTTCAGCGGTTAGTCTTTCACCCGTGACATCAAAACTACCGTCTCCACATGTGCAGTTCGTGGAAACATATCAAAGGCATGTAAACGAGATACACAATAACCATGCTTCACTAGTTGCGTACAATCTCTTGCTTGTGTTGCCGGATTACAGGATATATAAACGATACGCTGCGGTCCCATCCGCACAATTGCATCCATGCAGGCGGCATCCATCCCTTTACGCGGCGGATCAACTAATACTGCATCCGGAAATTTCTCCTGCATACACAGCTGCTTTGCAGCTTCAGCAGCATCGGCACAGAAAAAACGAATATTTTTCAGCCCGTTTCTTTTGGCATTTTCCCATGCGTCTTCAACTGCTTTTGGTACAATTTCTACACCGGTTACCTGTTCAGCATGCGCAGACAAACAAATTCCGATACTTCCAACACCACAGTATAATTCTAGAAGATTCCGACATTTTCCCAAAAATTCACCCGCACATTGATAAAGATTTTCTGTCTGCTCGGGATTGATCTGAAAAAATGAATCTGCTGAAAGACGAAAGGTTTTTCCAAGCAATGTTTCCTCAACATATCCCTCTCCCCATAAAAGCGAAGATGAACCTGACATCACAACATTATCCCGTCGGGTATTTACATTTAATAAAATTCCCCGCAAAGAGGGGACTGCATTGCGCAGCATGTCGATTAAGCATTGCTGCATGGGAAGGCGCGGCCTGGTCGCTATAATACAGGCAATCGCAGAACTATCGCGGGAGCTTCGAACAAAGACATGACGTACGACCCCGCTTCCGCTTTTCTCATCATAAGCGCGCACGCTATATTTCTGCATATAATCCAGCACAACACGCAGTATCTGAAGGGAAATTTCGCTTTCCAGCTCACAATCCAGGCACGGGATTACCTCATGGCTTGCACGCCTGTAAAATCCTGCTACTGTTTCCTTACCTTTACGTTGGACCGGATATAATGCTTTATTCCGATATCGTCGGATCTTCGGCGAACCGGTGATCCCTTCCAGCTCCACTTCTAATCCCCCAATATGTACAAAGGCGTCTCGTACACGCTGTGCTTTTAAAGCAAGTTCATCTTCATAACGAATATGACGCAGCGCACATCCGCCACATGCCGGATAAACATTACAGTCAGGAGCTATGCGTTGGGCAGACGGTTCCAGAATATGCACAAGCTCACCCCAGGCATAGCGGGAACGGGTATTGACAATTTTAATAATACAAAGGTCGTCCTTTGCGGCGCCTGGTATAAAGACGACCTCTCCGCCAATACGTGCAACCCCATCTCCCTGCGCATTATAACCATCGATTCTTACCGTATATTCTTCACCATAGTGCGGCTTGTCCATATTGATCTTCCTCACTTTTTATTGAATAATAGATGAAAATTTTCTTATTTCATTTTTGGCACATAATGCATTTTTTATTGATTGTACAACAGCTTTTTTAGCATGATATACTCCATGGTTCAAAATTCCTCGCAAAACCCGTTTTTGAGAAAAGCGAAATTGCAGGATTGTCAATTGCGATATCATTCAATATGCACGTTATGATCTGATTCTATTAAATTTTTCTTGACCTAACCGCTTTCACAGCGTATAATCGAAAAACAGTGAGTTCGAGACCTTCCTCACTTAAAACAAAACTAAAGGAGAAAAAAACATGTCCAAATCTATTCAAAATCTGTGCTATGCAGCACTCATTGCCGCAATTTATGTGGCATTGACCCATTTATCCAACTTTTTCGGGCTGGCCAGCGGCGCAATTCAACTTCGTTTAAGTGAAGCTTTGACCATTCTTCCCCTTCTTACTCCGGCAGCCATTCCCGGACTGGCGATTGGATGCTTTTTGGCCAACTTAACCACCGGCTGTCTGCTATGGGATATTATCGGCGGTACGGCAGCGACTCTACTTGGTGCGTTGGGTACGCGCTATCTCTCCAAAAGCAAATGGACAGGACCAATCTGGCCGATTTTAGCGAATATGCTGATTGTACCTTTTGTTTTACAATACGCTTACCAGCTCCCCGGCGGATATTTCTATTTCATGCTTACCGTCGGAATCGGAGAAATTCTCTGCTGCGGCGTATTGGGTATCGCACTTTATCAGGTTTTACGCAAGACCAAATTATTTGCCTAACGCAAACATCGTTTTATTTATCAATAAGGTCTTATCCGGAGCCGAATTCAGCTCCGGATTTTTATCTGTTTTTCCGCGCTAATTCAGCAAACGGATTTATAAAACCGAATTTGAAAAACAGCCCCGCCTGTACGGGCATTTTCCGCTTTGATTGTCGCATTTTGTGCATACAAAATCCGCCTGGATAAGGAAAGTCCGATGCCCACATTGTTTTCCCCAGATCCGAAGCCGCGGTAAAACCGTTCAAACAGATGGGGCAAATCTTCTTTTGCAATTCCAGGTCCGTTAT
>CALWJF010000112.1 GCA_944380935.1 uncultured Clostridia bacterium | reverse complement strand
TTGTCTGTTCTATACAGGCATAAATGTTTTCTAACGCTTCCGGCCTTGCAAACTTGCGGATATTGCGCGATAACCCGCGTCTCTTTTCCGGATCGTCCAGCAAATCAGATGCCGTCTTATATAAAATCTGCGCCGTCAGGTCTTTTTCCAGCAAAACAACCGCTGCACCCGCCGCTTCCAGCGCACGCGCATTTTTCTCCTGATGATTTTCCGCAACATTGGGAGATGGTACCAAAATCACCGGCTTCCCCATAACCGCCATTTCCCCAAGCGTTCCCGCTCCGGCCCGGCAGAGAATGACATCTGCGGCAGCATACACACGCGCTGCATCATAAATATAATCACGCACATCAATATTCGGATGTGCAGACAACTCGACTCCTTTTTCCCGGATGCGATCCGGCACCCAACGGTATCCGTAATTACCGATAGCATGAATCAGCTGATGCCGGTCCTGCTGCGCCTCTATCGCAATAAAATCGCACATCAATTCGTTCATGCGCTGTGCGCCCAACGATCCCCATACCGATACGATCAGCGGCCGTTTATCCAATCCCAGTTCCTGGCGCGCCGCATTGGGATCAGCAAACAATATATCTTCCCGCACCGGGCTTCCGGTCAGCACGACTTTACTTCCGGCCACCTGGTTTCGGGTCTGTTCAAAGCAGATCATTGTATAGTCTGCCTTTTTGGACAATACCTTTGTTGTAATCCCCGCCAACGCATTGACTTCCAGAATCACATTCGCTATCCCAAGCTTCTGCGCCGCATGGACAATGGGATAACTCGCGTAGCCACCGCAGCCGATAACGATGTCCGGTGCGAATTCCCGCACCAATGCACCCGCACTTTTGGAAGTATGTAGAACATTTTTCAGGTTCTTCACATTATATAGGATACCCGCCGGTTTAAAGCTGCGGCGAAAGCCTCGAATCTCAAAGGTCTGTAGCCGAAACCCTTCCCGGGGAATCAGTTTCTCTTCCATTCCGCCTTTTGAGCCGCAGAACACAATTTCGCTTCCGGGATTACGCTTGGCAATATATTTTGCGATAGCCAGTGCAGGATTAATATGTCCGCCCGTACCGCCGCAACCGATTAACACTTTCATGACTTCATCCCTTTCTGGAAGCCGGGATTTGTCTGGATACCGCCAGCACCATCCCCAGCTCTGCAAATAAAATCAAAAGCGAAGTACCGCCTGATGAGAAAAACGGAAGTGAAATGCCGGTTACCGGCAGCATTCCGGACACAACGCCGATGTTGAAAAATACCTGCACCGCGATTTGCGTGGTAACACCAACCGCGATCAGCGTTCCGAAATTATCGCGCGCTTTCAATGCAATATAGTACCCCCGCAAAACAAATGCGGCAAACAACAGGATAATCAGTACTGCGCCAACATATCCCAACTCTTCGCAAATAATCGCAAAAATAAAATCATTATACGGTTCGGGAAGATACAGATTCTTTTGCCGGCTCTGTCCCAGCCCAAGGCCAAACAAACCGCCAGAGCCAATGGCATACAGCGACTGTAAGATCTGATAACCATCCCCTTTGGGATCAAGATAAGGGTCCAGCCAGATATTGATTCGCTCTATACTATAGCCCAACCCAAATACAACCCAGGCAAACAGTGCAATCGCAACTGCGCCGATTACCGCCAGATGGGAAATCTTCGCGCCGGCAATAAAAATAATGACAATTCCCGTTACCGCTATGATAACGGTTGCGGAAAGATGCGGCTCTTTCATCAAAAGTACCGCCATCATACCAATAATGAGCAAAAACGGAACGATTCCGTATAGTAAGGAGCGCATTCGTTTCCCCATGCGCACTGCGAAACTGGAAAAACTGATAATTACCGCAGCTTTTGCAATCTCTGACGGCTGGATAGTGAATAGTTCTCCAATGGAAATCCAGCGCGTAGCGTTGTTATAGTTTTCACCAATAAAGAGTACCAACACCAATAGCGCAAACGAAACCAGCAAAGCGGGAACCGCAAATCTGTGATAAATTTGGTATGGAAATACCATGACAATAAACATGATCACAAACCCCGCCACGGCAAACAGAACCTGCCTGGTAAAAAAATAGGTGGCGTTTGCGTATTTATAGTAAGCTGCAGAATAACTGGCCGAAAACAACATCACCAGCCCGACCGACATCAGCATAACCGTAAGCATAAAATACGGCACATCGAAGCCGCGGACACCAAAACGGCCGATCAGGCCCTTTCTGCGGCGGCGGTGCGGCCGCTGTACATTGGCCGTTGCGGCAGGGGCAGCGTCCGGCGCTTGCGGCGCGGTAGCATAGAGATTACGATGGGTATTGGGATCCATAGGGACCTCCTTTTCAGGATAAGGGTTGCGGAAGGGATTAGCGGAAAGCCAGGATACTGATTGCGCACATGAGCAGCGTTATTACAGAAGCGGCAGCTATAATCTGCCGTTCACTATAGCCGCACATTTCAAAATGATGATGGATCGGGGCCATTTTGAACAGGCGCTTCCCATGGCTGAGTTTAAAATAGCCAATTTGCAAAATATCCGAAAGTACTTCAATTATGTAGATAATCCCAACCGGGATCAGAATCAATGGCATTTCAATTGCAAACGCCAGTCCGGCCACCAGTCCGCCAAGAAAAAGCGAACCGGTATCTCCCATAAAAATCTTTGCAGGATAAAAATTATAAATCAAAAATCCACCTAGTCCACCCGCTACCGCAGCGGGGAGCAAGGCAAGCTTTAAAAAGCCCGAATCAACTGTTTGCGATAAGCGCAGGCTGACAAAACAGAAAAATGCCATGACAATAAACGTGACGCAAGAACACAAACCGTCCAGACCATCGGTAAGATTTACCGCATTATCTGTTCCAACGATGACAAACCCGGCAAAAATAAAATATACAATCCACGGCATGCGCAATGTCACATCCAAAAACGGGATTTCAAGAACCGGCTCCACTAGCCCGCAAATGCGCATGATCGTAATAAAAAGAATCGAAACCGCAAGCTGCAGCAAAAATTTCGCCTTTGCACTGAGTCCCTTGTTTCGGCTGTTTTTGATTTTACAAAAATCGTCTATGCTTCCGATTGCTCCGAATGCAAAAGCCATGCACAGCACAAAAATCCAGCGCCCGCTGTCCGACGTTCCGAACAGAATCAGGCATATCAGCATTGCTATGGTTATTGCGGCTATAAACAAAACGCCGCCCATTGTAGGGATGTTTTGTTTTTTCAAATGCCAGGTCGGTCCGTCTTCCAGAATCTTTTGCCCAAATTTTAATCGGCGTAACAACCGGATTAGAGTCGGACCAAGTGCCGTCGCAACGATAAACGCTACTGCAAAGGATACAATCGGAGTATACATAATAAAAATCCCCTTTGTTGTATTACTGTAGTTGCGCTGCTATTCCGCAAAAAAGGCAGAAAGGATCTGTTCAATATGCGCGCCGTGACTTCCTTTAAACAAAATGACGTCCCCCGGCCGCGCAAGTGTACGTAAATATGCCGCAGCATCCATGCGGTCAGAAAACAGCGCCATATGCGATGCGGGCATTCCCGCACTGCATGCACCTTCCATATAATACCGCGCCTGTTCCCCGCATGCAAGCAGAAAATCGCATTTTTCCGCCGCTACGCGGCCGCATTCAGCATGGGCTTGCGCACTGTCTGCACCAAGTTCAAACATATCTCCCAAGCACGCAATATGGCGTCCGCCTTCCAGCCCCGCCATTACGCAAAGGGAAGCTGTCAAGGCTTCAGGACTCGCATTATAGCAATCATCCAAAACCGTAAATCCGTTTTTCCGATAAATATTCTCCCGTCCTTTTGCCGGAACAAATCCTGCCAGAGCGGCACACGCATCTTCCAAGCCAACGTCAAACAACAATCCCACACTGACTGCCGCTAACGCATCGAGCACATTATGCGTTCCGGCTGCAGGTAATTCAGCCTGCACATGCTGCCCCGCATAGGAAACGGAAAATACACAGGATTCCGCATTGGATGATAGCATCTGTGCCGTCAAATCGCAATTTGGGTTTTTCATCCCATAGTAAAAAATTTTCTGTGCAAGCTTCCCACGCAATGCCCACAGCAAATCATCATCGCCATTTAACACAAGCCGGCCGTTGCCGGACATTCCTTCCAGAATTTCCAGCTTTGCTTTTAATATATTCTCCCGCGAACCAAAAAATTCAATATGTGCGCGTCCAATTCCATTGATTACCGCAACATCCGGCCGCGCCATACGGGAAAGCCGTCCCATTTCACCCGGCAGAGACATCCCCATTTCCAGCACAGCAAGCTCAATTGTTGGGTCAAGTCCAAAAAGGGTAAACGTCAGTCCCTGTTGTCCATTCCCATCTTCCGCCGTAGTCAAGATGCGATATTTCTGTCCCAGTACACAGACGGTCATTTTGGTCGTGGTGGTTTTTCCCGCACTCCCTGTAATTCCGATCGTTTTTAATCCGGGAAACCGGGCCTTATACCCGGCTGCAATCGCCTGACATGCATTCAACACATCAGCAACATGCAACGCCGGAATCGTATACGGACCAGGATGTTCTGTAAGTGTGGCAGATGCTCCGTTTTTTGCCGCCTGTTCGATAAAATCATGACCATTTAAACGCGGACCAGGCAATGGGACAAACAGGCTGCCTGTTTCCGCTTTACGGCTGTCCCGGCATAAAGTATAAATCGGTAAATCTTCACTCCCTTTCGGGCATGCTGTACCAATAAAATCTGCAATTTGCAAAAGGGTTAATTTTTCCACGTTTTTCTACCTTTCAATGCATTTCTTGCCTCGTCTACATCGCTAAAATAACTGCGTACCCCACGCACTTCCTGATAGGTTTCACTCCCTTTGCCCAGAATCAATACTGTATCTCCGGTTTTTTTTTTCTTAATGGCATGTGCAATCGCCGCACGCCGGTTAACAATACGCATATATTCGCACGTACAGCCAGTAAGTCCCGGCAGAATCTCCGCGATAATCGCTTCCGGATCTTCAAACCGCGGATTGTCGGTTGTCACAATAACCAAATCAGAAAACTGCCCGGCTGCCGCACCCATAATCGGCCGTTTGGTCCGATCCCGGTTGCCGCCGCACCCCAGAACACAAATCAAGCGGCCTCGGGTAAATTCACGTGCCGTCCGGCAAACCTGACGCACACTTTCCGGACTGTGTGCATAATCCACGATCACACGGAAATCCTGCCCTTCCTCTACATGTTCCAACCTTCCCGGTACTGCCGGCGCACTGCACATGGCTTTACAAGCCGCATCGAAATCTACACCCAAGCTATGCGCGCAGGCAATAGCCGCCAGCGCATTATAGATCATAAACTTCCCGGGATTCTGCAAATGCACCGCTAGGCGCTGCTGCCCATAAACCGCTTCGAAATCCACGCCGGTATCGCTGAAAAAGTTGAGATTTTGCGCGCGGTACAGCACATTGGGATTCTCGATGCCAAACCCTCTTTTTTCACAGGGTGTATGCAAAATCAATTCTTCTGAAGCCGGGTCGTCAAAATTTATTATGCCAATCGGCGTCATGGAAAACAGCTTTTCCTTTGCTGAAAGATAACCCGCCATTGTACCGTGGTAATCCAAATGATCTTGAGATAGGTTGGTAAATATCGCAGCGGAAAAATTTATACCCGCTACGCGTCCGACATCAAGTGCATGTGAGCTGACCTCCATAACAACATGTGTGCAACCACGCGTATACATCTGTGCCAACATCTCATGCAAAAGAGGGGCTTCCGGCGTGGAATTTTTCGATTCACACAAAATTTCTTCTCCCGCCATATACCAGACCGTGCCAATCAGCCCTACTTTTGTCCCCAATGCCTGTGTAAGAATGTGTTTGAGATTAAATGCGGTAGTGGATTTCCCTTTTGTTCCCGTGATTCCGATAATTTTCATCTTTTCAGCAGGATTTCCATAAAAATTAGCTGAAATCCTCGCCAATGCAGCGCTTCCATCTTCCACAACTACACTCGGACAGTTTTCAACGGGTTTTTCCGCGACAATCAGGCTCGCGCCCTGTTTGATTGCCGCGTTAATGTAATCATGACCATTCGATCCCACACGCCGCGACGCAACAAATACCATACCCGGCGCTGCCTTGCGGGAATCGCAGCACACGCCGCAAATTTCCAACTGTACATCAGCGTGCAGCCCAAGCACATGCACACCTTTCAACAAATCTCCAACCCGCATCTGAAAACACTCCCTACTGAATATCTTCATCCGAAGTATCGTTGACAAAGTAAACGGTAATCACACTTCCGGCTTCTACAAACTCCCCGTAAGCCGGTTCCTGACTCACCGAAAGTGTCAGATTGTTAACCGAAGTATTGCCAACCGCACGGATATACAAGGCGGAATCTGCAAGCAGGCGCTGAATCCCCGAAAGCGTCATACCCGTGATATTGGGCACGCCAACTGAATAGCTCGGCTTGCTGCCGCCCATATAGATAACAATTTCCGCACTTCTCGGCACGATTGCACCTGCAACCGGCATCTGACTGGTAACAAATTCTTCTTCGCCTTCCACCCGATAATTGAGGTCGTAAAGCTTCATATATTCCTCAACTTCCTTCAAGCTCATACCTGTAAAGTCGGGAATGGTCACATCAAGCGTCTGATATTCATCATCCGAATATATTGGGTCAACGCCCAGATAATGCAGCGATTTCTCCAGCACCTCAGCCACATATGGAGCAGCAAGCATATTACCAGAGTGCGTATAAGACGTCGGTTCGTCAACCAGAATTAATACAGCAAGCTGCGGATCATCTGTCGGTGCGATTCCCAAAAATGAGGATATATACAGTGTCTGAGCGTCCGTAGACTCAACCGTCTTAACGGTTGTTCCCGTCTTACCACCGACCGCGTATCCTTTGACATAAGCATTGGAACCTGTTCCTTCGGAAACCACCTTTTCCAGCGCGTAGCACAGATCTTTTGAAGTCTGTTCCGTTACAACCTGGCGGACGCGAATCGATTCATGATCTTCTTTTATGGATCCGTCTTCCCCAATGACCTGACGGATCAACAGCGGCTCATATAACGTGCCTCCGTTGACTGCGGCACTAATTGCCGTAATTAGTTGTAAGGGTGTAACGTTAAAGGTCTGACCAAAAGATGAAGTAGCAAGGGAAATCGGAACCGTTTTTAAATATGTCTCTGAGTGATAAAGGCTAGACGAACCTCCGCCTTCTCCAACAAGTTCTATGCCAGTCTTTTCCGTAAACCCGAACGCTTCGAAATATTTAAAGAAAGTGGCCCCGCCTAAACGTCCTGCAACATCAATAAAAACCGGATTGCACGAATTTTTAATTCCATCCAGGAAAGTTTCCTGACCATGCGGGGTATCCGACCAGCAGCCAATTTTCCGGTCGTAAATCGTAATGGATTTCGCACCACCACAATAGAAAGAGTTATCATACAGCGTTGTCACAGATTCTTCCAGGGCCATAGCCGCCGTGATAATCTTGAAGACCGATCCGGGTTCATATGTCGTAGTAATAACGCCGTTCGTCCAAAGTTCCAAAAGCGCCTGGTTATATGCTGCTTTTCGTTCTTCATCATTCGTAATCAGGCTTAATTCTTCACTCACCGCTGCATCTTGAATTGTAAACGGATCATTTGGATCAAAATTGGGATAGGTTCCCATTGCCTTAATCTGTCCGTTATGCACATCCATGACAATTCCGGATGCATGAGAAGCACCAGCATTCTCCAACGCTGCTTCCAATGCTCCCTCCAGATACCCCTGGATGACAGCATCAATCGTTAATACGATGCTATCTCCATCTACAGCATCGTAGTACTGTTCATAGTCAATCGCCAAATCTGTACCACGAGCGTTTTTCTGAGAAACAATGCGTCCGGGCGTACCCTGAAGCGTAGTTTCCATCGAATACTCAATACCATACAAACCGGTGTTATCGGTTCCTGTAAAGCCAAGAATCTGGGAAGCAAGTGTTCCATAAGGGTAATATCGGGAAGTATCTTCCACTAAGAAAACCTTTGATCCCAGTTCATAATCTGTAATAAACGTACGTACGTTATTTGCAGTCTCTTCATCTACCTTTTTTGCTATATATGCATAATAACTCTTTTTATTGGACGCTTTCTCACGCACATCGTCATACGTAACGCCATATTCCGGACCAAGCAAGGCAGATAACCCTTCACAGATTAAATCAAGATCTTCTTCGGTTTCGATATCTGCTGGTGAAATACAAACCGTCTCTGATGATACACTGACTGCCAGCGTATTCATATTCGCATCGTATATCGTACCGCGTGCAGGCGTTATAACCTCATTTCGAGTCTGCTGCGAAACTGCCTGCCGTTGATAATCTTCATAGTCGATAAGCTGGACTTTTGCCAACCAGGCAATTAACCCGGTAAAAGTAAGTACACCTAAAACAATCGTTACAAAAACGGTACGTTTAAAAATCGAGCTGGAATTCAGCCCACGTCCTGCTTCCATAGATACCTCCCTGGGTAAACCGGTGTCCGAACGCCATCCTCCGGACCAAAAACGCTATAAAATCCAAAAGAGCGAAAATTTGCGTCCCACGCGGTGCGTGCACTGCTTTTCGCTCCTTCCCATATCTTTTTCCAAAGGAAACTTTATCTGACCAGCATGCATCCAAATCATTATATTCCTCTGCTCAGACCAGAAATTCCAACAGCTGTTCAAGTTTTTCAATCAGAAATGAAACCAGGTCGGTCCCGCTTCCCTCGCCATCCGTATCTACTCTGGTGATGGTTTCCGGCGTATCAATCTCTATGTATTCGATCTGATTCGGTTCAAATTTTACCATCCCCAACGTTTCTGTGGCATATGCTTCTATATCACTAAGCACATAACGCTGATCAAATTTCGTCTGCAAATCGCTGTTGCGGGTCTGTTCCTGAATATATTCGTCCTTTAAATTGGCCAGCTCTACCGCCAGTTCATTCTGCTGAACATAGCAGTTAATCAAAAGCGAAGCCACCAATGCAAACAGGACAAAAATCATCACCGTTCCAAACGATATCCGGGATCGGCGCATCGGATTTTCATGGGGTGTCTTTTCCGCTTCCTCCTGCCGCGCAGCTTCTACCGCACGCCGGACTTCTTCCCGATTATCAAAACGGGATAAATCGCTTCCGATCTTAGCAGTTTCCCGCGGACGTATACTGTCTACATCCACATACTTACCATATTCTTCTAAAACCGCGCGGCTGTGTTCCGCTGCCATATCGTCCGCTCCTTTCCTTTCGTTTAATCCGCTAACTTTTCAGCAATCCGCAGTTTCGCACTTCGTGCACGCGGATTCGCCAGAAGTTCCGCAGGTCCGGCCGTAATCGGTTTCCCGAAAAGCTTTAATACGCTTTCCCCGCCGCAGACGCAGACCGGAAAGTCCGGCGGGCAAGTACAACCCTGTGCCAGCGCACGAAAACGCTGCTTAACGATGCGATCTTCCAGAGAGTGGAAGCTGATTACAAGAATCCGGCCGCCAGGTTTCAATAGGCCAACAGCCGCATCAATCGCCGGCGCAATTGCGGACAATTCATCGTTTACCTCTATGCGGATCGCCTGGAAAGTCCGTTTTGCCGGATGCTGTTTCTCTTTTTTTGCGTTTGGAATTGCCGACGCAACGATTTGTGCCAAGTCCAACGTAGATGAAATCGGCGCCTGTTCGCGCCTGCGCACAATTGCCGAAGCAACCGCATGCGCATACCGTTCTTCGCCATACTGGGAAATAATACGCGTCAAATCCTCTCTGGCATAATGATTGACCACATCATATGCAGTCAGCTCTGCGCTCTGATCCATACGCATATCCAAGGGCGCATCCGCCATATAAGAAAAACCGCGCTGTGCTTCGTCAAGCTGAAACGACGAAACACCAAGGTCAAATAAAATTCCATCCAAACGTTCATGGATATGCTTACCAAGATCCCGAAAATCCGACCGGATCAGCCGAACCCGGTCTCCATACGGCGAAAGCCGCTTTCCGGCCGCCGCAAGAGCATCGGCATCACGGTCTATACCATAAAGACGCCCTTCGGAATTAAGCTTTTCAACGATTGAAACAGCATGGCCTCCACCGCCCAGCGTCGCATCCACGTATACCCCATCAGGACGAATGCACAGCGCTTCCATGCATTCGTCATGCAAAACGCTAATATGATGAAACTCCGCCATTTTTCCATTCTTTCCGCCAATTTGATTTTACACCCGACCTCTCGTCGGATTCTATCGGCTCATGTTGCATAAATAAGAAATTATTTTAAATTTTCCATCGCGCTGCGGAACTGCTGGCGGATCTGCCGCAGTTCTGTCAGAGCATTGGTTATAGAATCTTCCGTTTGCTTCAGGATATCTTCACAATAGTCCGCCGCCGCCAGTTTCATTTCACGGGTCTTGACTTCGGTGTTTTCTACGATGTCCATTGCCTTCTCTCGTGCGGCTTTGACAATTTCATTCGCATCCACCAGCTTATTAGCCTCTTCTTTTGCCTGTGTCTTCAGTGCCTCCGCGTCGCGCCGGCTCTCTTCCAAAAGTTCATTGCGCTTTTCCACGATCCCCCGTGCAGCTTTAACTTCACCGGGAAGGTTCACGCGCAATTCATCCAGAATATCCAACACACGCTCGCGCTCAATCAGACACTTGTCCTTACCGAGCGGCATACTCCACGCATCTTCTACAATTCCATATAATAAATCAATCAGTTCGTCAATTCCGCCTGCCATACCCTTCAATCCTTTCCAATTTAGATCGCAGTATTTCTGTCCTATCCCGCTCCTGTGCATAACAGAAACGGCATTTTATTTCTGATACAATTTCTCAATTACCTGCTGCCGGATCGCATCCGGAACAAATCCGGAAATATCTCCGCCGTGTCGGCCGATTTCACGAACCAGACTGGAACTTAGATACATATATTCTACACTCGTTGTCAAAAAAATCGTGTCCAATTTATTATTTATCTGTCGGTTCGCCAATGCCATTTGGAATTCATATTCGAAATCGGACATGGCGCGCAATCCCTTTACGATCGTAGTCGCGCCCACCATATCCGCGTAATTGGCAAGCAAGCCATCAAATGCATCAATAACAATCTCACAACCCGGCACCTTTGGAACAGACTGCCGGATCAGCTCTACTCGATCCTGCGCTGTAAATACAGGATTTTTACTGGAATTATTCAAAACTGCTACAACCAGTCGATCAAACATATGCGCTGCGCGCAAAATTACATCCAGATGGCCGTTGGTTATCGGATCAAAACTACCCGGATATACTGCTGTCCTCATCGTTATTTTCCTGCCTTTTTCGATATAGCGTTATCTTCGTTTTTCCGTAAATATATTCACGGCCCTTAAAATACGGCGCCTCTGCTTCAGGTAAAACATCTGTTTTTTCACCTTCGCATACGATCAGCCCTCCATCGCAAAGCAAGTCCCGATGGAAAATCGTATGAAGCGCACGAGCAAGCATGCCATTGCCATACGGCGGGTCCAGAAAGATCAAGCCGAAGCTTTCCGGACGGCAACGCTTCAAATAAGCCATATAATCGCTTTGCTGAATAACCGAGCGTGTTCCAAAACCGGTTTTTTCAACATTCTTCATCGTAACCGCAATACTTTCACGGCGATTATCAATAAATACGCAGTCCTGCGCTCCTCGGCTCAGTGTTTCTATTCCCATTTGCCCGGTACCGGAAAACAGATCAAGCACCCGGCGCCCCTCAATATCAAACTGGATGATATTAAAAATACTTTCCTTCGTCCAGTCCGAAGTCGGGCGGGTTTCCAACCCTTCGGTAGAAAAAAGCTTCATCCCTCTTGCTGTTCCAGTGATGACTCTCATTTTATTTCCCCTTTACGAAAATACTCGTAAACTGCAGCAGCAGCTGGTTTGGTCAAAAAATGTTCTAGTTCCTCCAGTGATGCGGTACGAATCGCATCCATATTTTTAAATTGCTTTAGCAATATATTTCGCCGTGTCGGCCCAATACCGGCAATTTTATCCAATTCGCTGCCTGCCCCTGTCTGGGCACGCAGTTTGCGATGATATCCGATTGCATACCGATGCACTTCTTCCTGTACCGTACCGATAAAGGAAAAGACATTCTGATTGGTTTTGATCCAGACTTCTGCGCCGTTTTCATCGACAACTGCACGGGTACGATGACGGTCGTCTTTAACCATACCCCGGATCTCACAGTCGATGCCCAACGCATTGAGCGCTTCACGAGAAGCATGCACATGTCCTTCGCCGCCATCAATCAGCAGCAGATCGGGCATCTCCTTAAACTTCTCATCGCCTTCGAGCAAACGCCTAAACCGCCGCGTCAGCACCTGGGCCATCGCGGCATAATCGTTTTGCCCTTCAAGATCTTCAATTTTAAACTTTCGATATTCGCTCTTTTTCGGCTTCCCATCCACAAACACAACCATCCCGCCAACCGTTTCTCCTCCTGCGGTATTGGAAATATCGTATGCCTCTATGCGCACCGGTTTTTTAGAAAGGCCAAGCATATCCTGCAGTTGCTGCGGAAGCTTTGTCTGCCGTGCCGAACGTTGCGCTGCGCGTTCCGCTTCATCCCGGGCATTAAGCATCGCCATATCAATATAGCGGCGGCGTTCCCGGCCCGGACGGGGAAGCCGAACTGTATGTCCTGCCACCGTTGACAGCCATTTTTCCATCAATGCGCCGTCTTCAAGCGGGGGCCAGCAGATAATCTCAGATGGGATAAACGCCGATTCTGTATAAAACTGACGCAAAAATGCATCCATTACTTCTTCCGCGTCTTCACGGTCTGCTGCATCCAGAATCTGCACATCTTTGGAAAACAGAGTCCCTTCCGTATAATGCAGCACAGCCACCGCACTTTTTACTTCTCCCGCATAAAATGCGACGATATCCGTATCCGGGGCCTTGGCTGCTACAACTTTTTGCCGGTCGCCTATTTTCTTTAACGCAGCAAGGCGATCCCGCAGCCGCGCCGCACGTTCAAACTCCAGTGCTTCCGCCGCCTGTTCCATTTCTTCCCGAATCTGCCTGGCTACGTCTTCATACTTTCCTGACAGTAGGGCAATCGCATGATCCGCCAGCGCACGGTATTCCGCATACTCCACTCCGGCGCACACCCCCACGCACTTACCCAGCTGATAATCCAGGCAGGGTCTGCCTTTTCCAATATCGCGGGGAAATTGCCGGCTGCAGGACGGAAGCCGAAAGGTTTCCCGGATCGTATCCAACACCGAAAAAGCAACTTTCCGACCTGAATACGGGCCGAAATACCGCGCTCCATCCTCTTCTATCCGCGGAACCACACGAAATACAAGATATTTTTCACGAGTATCTACCCGAATAAACGGGTAACCCTTATCATCTTTTAAAAGAATGTTGTATTTTGGTTTATGCAACTTAATCAGCGTATTTTCCAGAACCAACGCTTCCCATTCCGTCGATGTAATAATGACATCAAAATCAAAGACATGCGAAATCATTGTTTCCGTCTTGGGTCCATGTCCACCTTCGTTAATAAAATAACTGGATACACGATTGCGTAACTTCTTTGCCTTCCCTACATAAATTATTTTTCCCGCAGAATTCTTCATCAAATAAACGCCTGGTTTTAAAGGCAGAGAATACGCTTTTTTTCGAAGTTGCAAATACTCCATGACTTTCTTCCGATTCTTTCCATTTTCACAGAAATTTCAAACAGGCGCGAAAATTCAGAATTTCAGCTCCTTGAGAATGCACAATGCATACCTGCAGCTTCCCGCAACCAAAATACGCCTACTCAGATTTTATTTTACCCCAATTTCCATTACAAGTCAAACCTTTTATAGCAAATTCCCCAGATTGAAACGAGAATCCTCCCATGAAAAAAATTCCCGCATGTTTTTTGCACATGCGGGAATTCCATACAAAAAAATTCTCAGTCTTGTGAACTTACCAGCTCTGTCAGCGCCATAACCGCCTCTTGCGCGTCGCTTCCTTCAGCCATAATCGTAATTACAGAACCTTTACCGATTCCCAGGGAGAGGATGCCCAGAAGGCTCTTTGCATTGACTCGACGTTCTTCTTTCTCAATCCAAACACCGCTTTTGAACTCATTCGCTTTTTGAACAAAATGCGTTGCGGGACGTGCGTACAGTCCTACCTGATTGACAACCTCAACTTCCTTAGAAAACATATACAATCGCTCCCGTTTAGAATGTATGCGCGCCAGGTGGAACATACAAGGAACCTGACATCAAGATTAAGTATACCTACTACGATGAATTTATGCAATCGTCAAATTATATAATCTTCCCGCATGGTATGAGGTTTTTTTCGCCACAAACCTCGTTTTTTCATAATATACGGCATTGCATTGCCATTTTGCAGGCATTTAACCCCTTAATTCAACCCATTATTTCTTTTTCTACACGCCTTTCAGCTCCGCAACCGTTACGCCAGCTTCCCCTTCTCCATATTTACCAGGACGGAAAGAAGCAATACGCCGGTCCTTTTTAAGATATGCTCCAACCGCCTGTCTTAGAACGCCGGATCCTTTTCCATGGATAATGGTAACCGGGGACAAATGGGCAAGCTGCGCTGCATCAATAAAACGCTGCAGTTCAATCAGCGCCTCATCCGAAGCCATTCCGCGTATATCTAAAGTCGTAACTGCATTGCGTGTATGAGACGAAAGTGCATAACTTCCAGAAGATGCGGCAGGTGTAAATTTTACTTTTGCATCCTTGGTCTCTTTTTCCAGCAGCCGCAGCGTATCTGCTTTCGCAGTGATCGTCATAATCCCAGCCTGCAAGGTGACCTGTCCGTTTTTATCCGGGGCAGTCAACACTTCCGCGCGGGTACCCGTAACGCCTAATGCAACGATATCGCCCGGCTTCAGGGGACGCTGCGGGGCAAGCTTTGTCTGCGGAAGCTCCGGATTGGCTTGGCGCGAAGCCTGATTCAGCGTTTGATCAATATGTGCACGGGAAGCGGCAATATCCGTCGCAAATTTCTCA
>CALWJF010000111.1 GCA_944380935.1 uncultured Clostridia bacterium | reverse complement strand
ACCGCCTCTACAACTTGCTTCTTGAATTCTGGCGTATACCTTTTATTTGGTATCCCTTTTGGCATAATAAATCACCCCACTTGTTATTCAGTATACCATACTGTCTAACAAATGGGGTGCAGTTCATTGTGCTTCCCGGTTCTTTATTTACTTAAAAAGAATTTGAAAAAATAAACGCATATGTTAGCAGAAATTTGCATATTTTCTGCCGGAAAAATATTTGTTAGTCAGATTGAGAACGTTTAAACCGTTTGAAAAGCAGGTTCCAGAATCGATCAAACCAACTTGTAAACTGATCCATGGCGGGGTATGCCAACAATGTCAGCACAACCAATATGAGAATATCAGGCCAATTTAATGCGGACAGGGTAAAGAAATCGCCTAAAAATATAAATGAGACGATGAAGGCTGTAATGAGAACGATAACCATGATACGCCGCAGGAGATTATAAGGTTTGCTTGTCCAATGAACCATTAAAAGTCCAACAATGCCGATTATAGCTGTGCATATGGTAGAAAGTGCACCTTCTTCAAGGTGAAAAGCGAGGTAAAAAAGTAAAGCCCCGAGAATTAGAAAAATATCCGTAAAGGCTGCCGGTAAAGCACGATAAAGAACATTGGGGAGAAAGCGTCCCTTTACCTGGTTTTTATTTGGTTCCATAGCCAGTACAAATGAGGGCAAACCGATGGTTAACGCACTGACCAGGCTTAATTGTGCGGGAGTGAATGGATAGGGGAGCGATGCGAACAAGGTAATAAAGGCAAGGACAAAGGAAAATATATTTTTAACCAAATACAGGGAAGCTGAACGCTCGATATTGTTAATAACCCGGCGGCCTTCTTCTACAACAGAGGGCATCGAAGAAAAATCAGAGTTTAAGAGTACAATATGGGAAACTTGACAGGCTACGTCGCTGCCGGAGGCCATTGCAATAGAACAATTGGCAGCTTTCAGTGCAAGGACGTCATTAACACCGTCGCCGGTCATGGCAACCGTATGTCCGGCTTCACGCATTGCATTGACCAGTTCGCGTTTTTGCTCTGGTGTAACACGGCCAAACACGGTAAATTGATTGGCTGCTTCACGAACCGCATGTGGAGTAGTCAGTGTACGCGCATCGATTACTTTGTCTGCATTGAGAATGCCTGCGCGGCGCGCCACCTCACCGACCGTCATAGGGTTATCACCGGAGATAACCTTGACACAAACTCCTTGCCTGGCAAAATAAGAAAATGTTGCAGGAGCCTGTGCACGAACTTTATTATTTAAAAGGATCAAAGCCAAAGGGAGAAGCTCATTTTCCAGCTTTTCATCCGTTAGAGAACCGTCGTATAATGCCAAAAGAAGGACGCGGCAGCCTTTTTGCGCATAATTATTAATTTGTGTACGATAGGCAGGATAGGCAGAACCAAGCAGGATTTCCGGGGCTCCCAGCAAATAGGTTTCCTCAGGATCAAAGGAAACGCCGCCATATTTTCTTGCAGAAGTAAAAGGAAGCGTTTCAATTGCTTTCTGCCGTACTGATCTGGTGAAATAACGCCGCAATGCTGCCATGGTATCATTGTCGTCCCGCATAGCATAAACATAATCAGCCATAATCATGCGAATATCAGAATCAATGTACCGATTCGGACAAAGAGGGATTACGTCTTCCACCACCATTTTACTTTCCGTAATAGTACCGGTTTTATCAACGCACAGTGTATCTACACGGGCCAGAGTCTCAATACAGGCCAGATCATGCACCAACGTCTTTTTCCGTGCTAGCCGAATTACCCCGGTTGCCAGTGCAAGACTTGTTAAAAGGTAAAGTCCTTCCGGAATCATGCCAATTAAGGCAGCAACGGTAGAGGTTACACCTGAGGAAATGTCACGGTCAAGCCAGACAATTTCTTTAATAGTCAAAATGATGCCGAAAGGGATAACAATAATGCCGATCCATTTGACCAAACGGGTTAAAGCCTTCATCATCTCCGACTGCTGCGGTTTTTTTATACTATTGGCCTCCATGGTCAGCTTGGAGACATAGGAATCGAGCCCAACTGCAGTCAAACGCGCCCGGCAAGAGCCTGAAACAACAAAACTTCCAGACAGCAGTGTATCTCCTGGGTTTTTTTGAATTTCGTCACTTTCCCCTGTAATCAATGCTTCGTTAACCTGGCAGCTGCCTTGCGCAACAACTGCATCGGCATAGATCTGATTGCCGCTTTTAAAAATGACAATATCATCACGTACTGTTTTGGAAGCGTCAATAGAAAGTTCTATGCCGTCCCGGATTACGGTGGCTTTAGGGGCAGAAAGGATCGTCAGTTTGGAAAGCGTCTTTTTTGCCCGGAGTTCCTGAAAAATTCCGATGCCGATATTTGCGAATACAATTACAAGAAACGTCAAATTGCGCCAGGAACCGACAAGAACCAGCGCAGCGGCAAGAATAAAAAACACCAGATTGAAATAAGTAAAAACGTTAGAAATTATAATCTGGCCGACAGTTTTATCAGGCGGATCGACCGCTTCATTCGTACATCCGCCCCGTACCCGTTCCATAACCTGCTGTGCGGTCAGGCCCTTACGCGGATCTGCTGCAAATACAGTAGGATGAGGACGCATGTGAATTGGCCTAGTGTGAAGCAAATGCTTTTCTTTCGTCAAGTATAGCACCTCCCCTCTCAGGGACCCAAAAGACAGAATCGGAAGCGTACTGTTTATGTATTAAAGCATAGCGGCGGGGATCGAAGCGGAAATTCGATTTTCCAACGAAGGTTGTCCAGCGATTGTACCGGATACAGATGCAGAAAGTTTGCTTTTGTCTTCCACAACGGAAAACAGACTGCGCAGACGGATTTTGATCGCACCCATATTAGAAATTTCATCGATTTTGATCTGCGTATAAATCTTTCCCGCTTTTTCCAAAATTGATCGCGTTTCATCGGAAGTGATGGCGTCCAGTCCGCATCCGAAAGAGACAAGCTGAACAAGATTGATGTCCGGGCCTTGCTCAGCAACAAACTTCGCAGCCGCATAAAGACGGGAATGATACGTCCACTGGTTGCGTACAGATACAGGGAAGCGGCTCACCTGGTTGCTGACGCTGTCCTCACTTAAAACAACGGCGCCGAGTTGACAGAGAAGTTCATCAATTCCATGATTGATTTCCGGGTCGATGTGATAAGGCCGCCCTGCCAGGACAATTACCGGAAGGTGTTTCTGTGTGGCAATGGTGAGATACTGCGCACCGGTGCGGCGTACGTCAGCCAGGTATGCATCATAGGCTGCGTAAGCGGCTCTGGCAGCTTTTTGGATTTCCTTCAGCGGCCTTTTGGGGAAATACGAATCCAGAATCTGTTTACAGCGTATCGGAAAATGACGGCGCGCATGCAGGCTGATAAAATCGCAGATAAAGACGGTTTGTTTCAGGGCGCGCATATTGGCGCGAATTACCTGCGGATAATAAGCGACCACAGGGCAATTGAAGTGCTGATCGCCGAGATGTTCGTCAATATTATAGCTCATATCCGGATAAAAAATAGCATCAACGTTTTCATCCAGCAGTGCTTGAATATGCCCGTGCATAAGTTTTGCGGGATAACAAACCGTATCTGAAGGGATTGTGGACTGTCCTGCAAGATAGAGCTTGCGGCTGGAAGTCGGAGAAACGGCAACGTTAAAACCTAAGGTATCAAAAAAAGTATACCAGAAAGGCAGGAGTTCGTAAAAATTCAACCCCATGGGCAGGCCGATTGTCGGTCGTCCGGGAATCTTTTTATTTTCCTTAAATTTTGCCAATAACGAGTTTTTATAAGCAACTAAGTTGAAGGTCTCTCGTGCCTGCGGCAGTTTTAATGGTTTATCACAGCGGTTACCGGCAATATAACGGTCTTTTCCGCCAAAGGTATTGAGCGTTAACCGGCAGTGGTTGTTACAGCCGGAACAAGTAAAAGCATGCGTTTCATGGCGGAAATTCCGTAAAGCCTGAGCATCCAACAGGCTGCTGCGTTGTTCCTGGTTTGCGCAGTGTTCCATTGCATAGAGCGCAGCACCATATGCGCCCATTACAGCCGCATAACGCGGACGGATCACTTCTCTTCCGATTTCCTGTTCAAAAGCCCGAAGGACTGCGTCATTTAAAAATGTACCGCCCTGGACAACAATATGTTTGCCGAGTGTGGCTGCGTCCCCGCAGCGAATCACCTTATACAACGCATTTTTAACAACGCTGATAGACAATCCGGCCGAAATACTTCCTACATCTGCGCCATCCTTCTGGGCCTGTTTGACGGAACTGTTCATGAATACCGTACAACGGGAGCCCAGATCGACTGGCTTTTCAGCAAATAAGCCCAGCTTGGAAAATGTTTCAATATCATAGCCCAATGCTGCGGCAAAGGTTTGTAAAAATGAGCCGCATCCGGAAGAACAGGCTTCATTTAAAAATATATTGTCAATTGCTCCGTTTTTGATTTGAAAGCATTTAATATCCTGTCCGCCGATATCGAGGATAAAATCCACGTCCGGCCGAAACTTTTTTGCAGCGGTGTAATGCGCTATCGTTTCCACGATTCCAAAATCTACATGGAACGCGCATCGTATAATTTCTTCACCATAACCGGTTACCGCACAGGCGGCAATATGGATATCCGGGAAATCCTGATAAAGTTTTTCCAGATATTTCCGCACAATTGGAACAGGATTGGCATGGTTGGAGCTGTAAAAAGGACGGAAGATATTACCCTCATGATCACATAGCAAAAGCTTAACAGTTGTAGAACCGACATCAATACCCAAAAACATGCTTCCTTCAGGGGCATCGATTTCCCGAATTCCTTTTGAAGCCTGATCGTGGCTTTTACGGAAAGCGGCATATTCCTTTTCGTTGGAGAACAGGCGTGCACAGCCTGCATAAGCGTCTTTAGGGGTATAGTCAAGGATCTGTGAGGCCAATGTCTCCAAATCAAAACCCTGCGTATCGGCTGCATAAGCGGCGCCAAGGGCAACATAATACAATGAATATTCCGGGCAGTAACCATGTACGTGCAGCACGTCGTCAAAGCTGGAACGAAGCTGCGGCAAAAAAGTTAAAGGGCCGCCGAGATAAAGGATATTTCCGGCGATTTCACGCCCCTGTGCCAGACCAGAAATGGTCTGGTTTACAACGGCATAAAAAATACTTGCAGCAATATCTTCACGACGTGCACCCTGATTCAGCAAAGGCTGTATGTCCGATTTTGCAAAAACACCGCAGCGAGAAGCAATCGTATAGATTTTTTCGTGCTGGGAGGCAAGTGTATTCAAATCCTCCGGCGTAACATCCATTAAGGATGCCATCTGATCAATAAAAGCGCCGGTACCGCCTGCGCAGGTTCCGTTCATACGCACTTCTACGCCGTTGGTTAAAAACAAGATTTTAGCATCCTCACCGCCGAGTTCAATCACTACGTCGGTTTGTGGCGCCAATTGGGCAACTGCCAAACGTGTAGCATAGACTTCCTGAATAAAAGGAAGAGAAAATGCGTTGGCCATACCCATTCCGGCCGAACCCGCCACAGAGACGGACATGGTTTCACCGGGAAATTTTGCAGCAATTTCCCGCAGCAACTGAGCTGTTTGCGGAAGGATTTTGGATAAATGCCGTGCATAAGTTGTAAAAAGAATTGTGTTATTTTCATCGAGGACGACGCATTTAAGTGTCGTAGAACCAACGTCAAGCCCGAGTTTTTTCATGATTTGCCTGTTCCTCCCTTGCGATGGCCAGCATCAGTTTGATCCGGTTTTCCTGATTGACGCGTGAAGCGCCGGGGTCATAGTCGATCGGGAAGATGTTGGCGTGTGGATAGCGCAGTCGGAGTGAACGAATAACGCCCTTTCCGACAATATGGTTTGGCAAACAGCCAAAAGGTTGTGCGCAAATAATGTTGGTATACCCTTTTTCAATTAATTCTGCGGTTTCACCAGGTAAAAGCCATCCTTCACCCATTTTAACGCCGCGGTCAATCACCGTGTCCGCGAGCTTTTTTAGTTTTTCAAATGGCGCAGGCGCGGCAAATTCCGGATACGGTTTCAGTGCAGCAAGCATAGCTTGTTCAAGCTTGCGTGCCATGAATTCCGCAATATGTCCGCCGGTACGGATCAGACGGTTGCCGCCATAGTAGCGGTAATCGATATCCATGTTTGCAAAACAGTACTGTAAAAAGCCCAGCACGCCGGGAATCATATACTCGCATCCTTGGGAAGCAAGAAATTTTTCCAAGTTGTTGTTTCCAAAAGAAGAGTATTTAACATAAATTTCCCCAACAATACCAACTTTAATAAGACTCCGGGAGCATTTTGGGATCTGATGAAACTCTTTTACCATTTCCTGGAGATTCTTTCGCATGCTTGCGTTCGTCAGGCCGCGGCGGTGTTGAAATTGATCGGTCAAACGTTGTATCCATTTTTGTACTAAAGCCTGGGCTTGACCGGATGTTTTTTCATAGGGCATACACTGGTTCTTCAGCAGTAGAAGCATATCGCCGTATACCAGTGCACGGATTCCCATCAATAGCATCATTGGGGTCAGATGAAATCCGGAATAATGCTCAAGGCCTGAGAAACTTATGGAAATTACTGGAACAAAATCCAATCCCATATTTTTTAACGCACGCCGAAGCAACCAGATATAGTTCGACGCTCTGCATCCGCCTCCGGTTTGGAACATAATCAATGCGACTTTATGGACGTCATAATCACCGCACTGAAGCGCGTAGATCTGTTGACCCAAGGAGCAGATAGCTGGATAACAAATATCGTTATGTAAATATTTTAGCCCTGTATCGATGACCTGTTTTCCTTCATAATGAAGTACGTCCAAACGATAACCATACATGAGAAAAATCCCACGTAGAAGTTCCATATGCGTGGGAAAGATGTCAGGGCAAAGGATGGTATGGGTTTTCTTCATTTCTTTTGTAAAGTCTTGCGGCATGAGTAGTTTTCCTTTGCGTTGAATTTTATAATAGCACTACATTTTATCAATCTAGTGTAAATAATATGCCGGGAATATATAATTCCGTGGTCTTGTGTGATATAGAATATGGCCTTGCATGAATAAAGCGGTGGATTTTAAAAAATAAACGAATATAACCATCACTTTATTATAACACAAATTCAAAAAAAAAAGCAGATTTGATCGAATTTGGTGTGTAAATTTTTTACTAAAAAAATACGTGTTTTAACAAGATTTTTTGATAAATTTCATTCTAACAGCAAGAATAATTGCATTTCAATGTTCTGATCAGATCTGTAAAACACATCTGCTGCGAAATTTTATATCCGTCTGCCTGTAAAGTTTTTTATGAAATTTAAGAAATTAACCGACACAAAGAGGAAAGACAAAAAGACTGTTATAAATAAATTTTATTGCACGATTTAGATATATTCCAAGAAAAAGAGGCGGTATGCTACTGCATACCGCCTCTTAAATCATAAACAGAAGTTAAAATAATCCGTGGATTACACCATATTCATCAACATCAATATTTTCTGCTGCCGGAATTTTTGGAAGTCCGGGCATGGTCATAATATCGCCGGTCAAAGCGACAATAAAACCTGCCCCAGCGCTTAAACGTAGGTTTCGTACAGTAATGGTGAATCCCTCCGGTGCGCCGAGAAGACGGGGATTGTCAGAAAAACTATATTGCGTTTTGGCTATACAGACCGGCAAATCTGCATAACCGAGTTGCGTTAAACGCTTTGCTTCTCGACGTGCTTGCGGGGATAAAACAACGGTTTTACCATGGTAAATACGTTGGGTAATGCACTTAAGCTTATCTGCGATGGAAATATCAAGCGGGTAGGAGAAAGAAAACTGGTTTTCCGATTGACATAGACGGATGACTTCTTGTGCCAGTGCAATGCCCCCTTCACCGCCTTTTGCCCAGACTTCACTGCATTCCACGGCTACCCCGAACCGGGCACAGGCGTTGCGGACACACTCAAGTTCTGCCGGCGTATCATCAGGGAACCGGTTGATCGCCACAACACAGGGCAGATGATAGACCGTGGTGATATTCTCCACATGCCGCAGCAGGTTGGGCATGCCGGCTTCCAGCGCAGTAAGATTTTCTTCTTTCAGCGCATCTTTTTTAACGCCCCCATGCATTTTTAACGCCCGGATCGTCGCAACTACGACGACAGCTGCGGGATGCAGGCCGGCCATTCGGCATTTAATATCCAAAAATTTTTCTGCCCCGAGATCTGCACCAAAACCGGCTTCTGTGACCGCGTAGTCGCCCAGACGTAATGCAAGGCGTGTTGCAATAACGGAATTACAGCCGTGTGCAATGTTGGCAAAGGGCCCGCCGTGAACGAAAGCCGGCGTATGTTCCAATGTTTGAACAAGATTTGGCTGAATGGCATCTTTTAAAAGGGCGGTCATCGCCCCGTTTGCCTTAAGATCTGCAGCAGTAACAGGCTGGCCATCATACGTATACGCTACAATGATTCGTCCTAAACGCTGTTTTAAATCAGCAATATCTTCTGCCAGGCACAATACAGCCATAATTTCTGAGGCGACGGTGATATCAAAACCATCTTCGCGAGGCACGCCGTTTGTACGTCCGCCAAGGCCGTCAACCACATTCCGCAGCTGCCTGTCGTTCATATCGACGCATCGGCGCCAGGTAATGCTGCGTACGTCAATGCCCAAAGCGTTGCCCTGATGGATGTGGTTATCCAACATAGCGGCCAGCAGATTGTTTGCTGCACCGATTGCATGAAAATCTCCCGTAAAATGAAGGTTGATATCCTCCATCGGGACTACCTGTGCATAGCCACCGCCTGCAGCTCCGCCTTTGACCCCGAAAACCGGCCCCAGGGAAGGTTCTCGCAGCGCGACAACGACACGTTTGCCCAACCGTTTCATTGCATCTGCCAAGCCGATGGTTGTAGTTGTTTTTCCTTCTCCTGCCGGCGTAGGCGTAATTGCAGTGACAAGGATCAGTTTTCCATTGGGACGGCTGGCAGCTGTGGCTTTAGCGTTTACTTTTGCCTTATAGCGGCCGTAACATTCCAAATTGTCTTCGTCAATTCCCAGACTTTCCGCAATTTGAAGGATCGGAAGCATGGTATTGTTTTGTGCAATTTCAAGGTCGGTAAGCATAGATACACCTCGAATATCCTTTTAGAATTTGTGATACTTCTTTTTTTATTATACGGAAATTTTGCTTTTTTTCAAGCTTTTTGTAAAAGACGGGCAGAAACGCTCAAATAAGCCACCCGTATTCAGAAATATCGATTCTTAGAGCCCCGCATCCATTTGTGCCGAATTTGCCGGGAAATTTATTGTTTAACGTGGGAACCGGGAAAAACAGGAAATTCAAAACAGGGCGTATAAAGTGCAGAAAAAACATGCATCTGCTGTGTGATGATACGCAAGATGCATGTTTATGACAGAGATGGAAGACCATTATCGATAAATGCGCTGGCAGCGTACGCCAATTCGGCTGAGTAATTCGTTTGGAATGGTTGCGGCCTGTGACGCCAGATCGCAGGCTCGTTGTTCCCGGCGACCGCAACGCCCAATTAAGACAGCTTCTGCGCCGGCTTTTACCGCAGGGATAGCACTGACGTCAACGATTGTCTGGTCCATACAAATCCAACCGAGAATAGGCGCTTCTTGCCCGCATAGAAGAACACAACCCTTTTGCTTGGACAATTCACGGGGGAGCCCATCTGCATATCCGACTGAAAGTATGGCAATGCGGGTTTCCTGCACAGCTGTAAACCCGAAATGGTAACCAGCACTTTCTCCCGGATGCAGAATCTTGATTGCAGCGACCCGCGCTTTCCAGCAGAGAACCGGCAAAAAGCCTGCGGATTCTGCCGCACTATGCGCACCGTACAGCAGGATGCCGGGGCGTACTGCATCGCCGTAAAAACCGCTATGGTTTAAAATACCGTCGCTTGCCAAAAGATGCTGCTTCGGGATACGAATGCCATGTTCGATAAGCCGGTCCATAGTCTGACGGAATTGATGAATTTGTGATTCTAAATAGGCCTTCCCGGCCTGTGTTGAGGTGTCGGTACATAAATGCGAATAGATCCCGGTAATGCAAAGATTTTTTATAGAGAAAATTTCAAGGATAGATGGAAATTCTTCAGCCGGAATCCCCAGGCGGTGCATCCCGGTATCCAGTGCAAGGTGGACACGTAAACGGCGGCCGTAGGTTTGAAGCATTTGGGCATAGTTTCGGTCAAGTACAGTCTGCGTCAAATGCCAGCGGCGTAAAAGCGGAAAATCAGAAGGGTGCGTATATCCCAGGATCAGGATTTCACCGCCAATCCCATGCCGGCGCAGTTCGATACCCTCCTGAATGCAGGCGACACAAAAGCTGTCTATGCCGCAGCTGCGCATCAGTTTTGCGCATTGTATGGCGCCATGCCCATAAGCATCGGCTTTTAACACAGGCATCAAGCTGCAATCTTCCGGTAAATACGTATCAAAAAGCTGTATGTTATGTGCAAGTGCATGCATGTCAATTTCAACCCAGGCACGACCCTGCGGGTTCGGCTCTTTTTGCAGCCAGGCCTGCGCTTTTGTAAAAATCCAAGCAGCGGCGAAAGCACCTGTTAGTGTACAGAAAAAATAAACAAGACTATTGTCTAATAAGAAAGAACGGGCATGCAGCAGCCGTGCCGCAAAACGCACACCAATAATCCCGAGCGGATGGAGGATATAAACCCATGCGCTGATCCGGCGCAATTTAGGCATCGGCTGTATAGGCAGAGCAAGTAACAGATGCATCAAAAAGAAAGCTGCCGGCGGCAGTAGAAGATACATACTGTCATGCCGGGGCCAGCCTGTTATACGTAAAATCCATGCTTCTGCACCCATGCCGGCCAGACAGATGAAGAAAATGAAAAAATCTGCCATATGTGGCCATTTTGGTTGAAAACGGGGGAAATAGGCGCCCATGGCCAGAAATAATGGAGCAAAAAACAGTCCGTTGCGTGTATAGGAGAAAACCGTAAACATTTGCATATAAACGGTTTCTGCCATAGGAATTTTTGCAGCAAGACCGAAATAACTGTCTCCGCCCAGCCCGATGAGATAGAGCAGCACGCAGATGACCAGCAGTACCACAGGCCGCAGCCGCTGCGCCAGGATACAGACAATCCCTGCGCCGAGTATCAATGCGGGAAAATACCACAGATGATAATAAACGCCATCGAAAATCAGCAGCCTTAGAGCGTCTATTATGGAAAGATTTGTGTAATGTCCAGCATAAATGGAAACCGGTAAATAGATTACCGCAGCGATAGAATAGAATATGACGTTACTTTTGATCAGCTTTCGAAGTCCCTGAAGGTCCGGGTCCTTGCCGTTCAGAATCGGGGAAAGGGAAAAATAACCGGTCATCATGAAAAACAGGGGGACAGCAAGCCGGGCGAGTACGCGTGTCAAGAGAAAGTCTGCGTCTGTATGGATGCTGGAAAGCGGACCAGTATGAATTGCAACGACCAATACGGCTGCAAAGATTCTTGCCCGGTCCAGCGCGCCGGTCTGCATTTGCCCGTTCATCTGGATATCTCCCATTGCGTGACGATAAAGCCGCCGCAATTATCGCCGGAAACGGTATGGCATTGCCGGCTGCCGAATGGGAACGGGGTGTCTGCCTGTTCTTCTGCCGGAAGATAAAAAAGCGTCAGGTTGTTTGTACCGAAAACCAGGCGGTAGGGATGCGAAGGGGAGTAGGTATGGAGAAACGCAATGTATTCTTCCAGCGTCAATTCGAGCTGCGTCATGATCTGCGCATGAGGTGTTCCGACAAACCGGAAATGCCAGGGTTCATGCGCAATTCCGGTTACCGTCTCTTTCCCCTTCGGATAACGTTCAATAAACCCGTAGCGCGCGGCGTTTTTGCGGAATTGTGCACAGATTCCGGCATCTGGAAAATCCGGCCGTATAAAGTCGATATGCTCGCTGTTCAGCCCCAGATCAATGGCAAGCCCCGTTTGATGTTCGCTGCAGCCTGGTTGCGCAACATAGCGTTTTGTAAAATCCAGACCATTATCTTTTATAGAGTGTTCCCAAATTGCTTCCTGTTCCTGTTGGCTTCGCCAGGCGCTGACAGGAAAAATTTTTCCCCAACCGTCGATAGCATCCATCAGCGCGTTGAGCAAAACCCATGCAGATCGCTGCAAAAGCATATCGGACCGGCCGCATACGGGTGCAAAAGACATATGATATCCGGGATGCAGGGGATGACGTGCATTAACAAGAACCAGGTTTCCTTCATAAACTGCATGCTTCGGCAATGTCTGGATTCTGCTCATCGGCACACCGCCAATTCTATAACACGGCGCACAATTTCAGGCAAGGATAGGCCGGCTGCTGCAAACATGGCCGGGAAGCGGCTGTGGGCCGTAAAACCAGGAATGGTATTGACTTCGTTGAACAGAATTTCCCCTTCCGGCGTCAGGAACATGTCTACACGGGCAAAACCACGGCATCCGAGTACCCGGTAGATGGTCATTGCAGTTTGCCGAATCTGATCGGCGGTAGCGCTGTCAATACGGGCAGGCACATGAATTTTAGAGGTTTTGAGCGTGTACTTTTCCGAAAAGTCAAAGAAACCGTGAGATAGTTCTATTTCATCTATTTTTCCGCAACACAGTTGCGCGTTGCCTATAATTGCACATCCGACTTCAAATCCTGCGATGGCCTGCTCTAAAATAATTGTACGATCATATTGACGGGCAAGCGTTACTGCAGCGTCGAGCTGCGAAGGAGTGGAAACACGGGTAATGCCGAAAGAAGAACCGGCTTTCAGCGGTTTTACAAACATCGGATAGCCGATTCGGGCAGCATGTCTGTGCAGCGTTTCCAAACGATCCTCAGGCAGAATGCAGGTTCCCAAAGGAACCCGAATACCGGCCTGCGCGGCAAGACGGTGCGCCCGGTCCTTGTCCATGCAAAGCGCTGAGGCCAGCATACCGCAGCCGACAAGCGGGATCCCGGCCAGTTCACATATGCCCTGTACGCTTCCGTCTTCTCCATTTTGCCCGTGCAGAACCGGGAAGACCGCGTCGATGTAGATTCGCTCGACGGTATGTTCGTAGATGCACAACAGAGCACGCTCTGCGCGATTGATTGACAGCATCGCGGGTATGCATGGTCCTGCGTTTTTCCAGCGGTCGGATCCAATTGCAGAAAATGCGCCGCGATATAGATACCATTGTCCTTCAGGGGTAATGCCAACCGGAATTGGTGTAAAGAGCTGCGGGTCCATTGCTTCCAGTACAGCCTGCGCTGAATGGAGGGATACGGTGTATTCGGGAGAACAGCCGCCGAATAAAACAACAATTTTTCGTTTTGCCATAAGTAGAAAGCTCCTGGTCGTTTGAAATTACCAGGCAAAAAAATTTCCGCCCGGCTATCTAAGCATAGCATGGGCGGAAAAAAGATATCATGGTTCTTTCTTATGGAAGTCTTATTTTTTTCCTCGAAAAATCATACGATTTTCTTACGGGCTGTTGGAAGGCGGACTGTAAAAACGACCGTATCGTCTGCACTTTCTGCACTGATATCACCGCCGTGCAGCTCTACAATCTGTCGTGCGATGGCAAGCCCGAGACCGACGCCGCCCGTGCGTGTGGAGCGGGAGGAATCAAGCCGGTAAAACTGTTCAAATATACGTAAGAGTTTTTCCTTCGGAATGGTGTTTCCATGGTTCATAAAACGCAGGACAATAAAATCCCGGTTTAAGATCCGTTCTGTTTTCCCGGAAATGGAAATCTGGGAATTCAAAAAACTATAGCTGACAGCGTTACGAAGAAGGTTCTCAAATACGCGTTCAATTTTGTCTGAATCGCATTCCATTTCCAGCGCAGGAGATAAATCCAATTGGCAGGAAAGGCCTTTTTCCGCAAGCATGGGCTGAAATTCGAAACATAACTGTTCTAAAAGCCGAGTCAAATTGATTTTGCTGTATTCCAGAAGGATATGAGAGAGATTGAAACGGGTAATTTCAAAAAATTCATCAATCAGGTCATTAAGCCTTTCTGCATTTTTTAATGTAATATCAATATAGCGGGCACGCTGTGTGTTGGAAATTTCCGTTTCATCCTGCAACAGAGTCAGATATCCTGTAATCGAAGCAATCGGCGTTTTTAAATCATGTGCAAGATAAACGACGAGATCGTTTTTCCGCTGTTCTGCTTCCCGTGCCGCTACCTCATTTGCACGAATGCGCGTATCGGTTTGTTGAAGAATCAGTTGGGCCTCCTGAACCAGCGCAGGCAGATGCAATTCGCTGGTATTGGCAGTTCCGATTTGCGAGCAGGCTTCCGAAAGAGAAGCGAGTGCAGAAATTAATTGCCACCACAGTACAATCACAATACAAAAGACACCGATTATAAAACCGATCAGAATAATGGCAAGGACATGGCTGCCCAACCAGCGCAGCATCGTATTTTGACGTAGAGGCGGAAGCGCCGCACATACAAAAAAACTGATTACTGCCCCGATGATTAAAATGCCAAGCCAACATGCTGCCCAAATAAAGAACCGGGCTAAGACGCGTCGGAGCAGGCGCATGCGATATTCCCGTTTATTCAACTTTATAGCCCACTCCCCAAACAGTTTTAATAAATCTCGGTTTGCGCGGCGGTTCATGCAGCTTTTCCCGCAATCTTCCGATATGTGCCATAACGGTGTTGTTATTGTCTAAAAATTTCTCGCCCCAAACCGCTTCAAATAGTGCTTCCGAAGACACAACTTTACCTTGATGAAGGCATAAATGCCATAAAATAGAAAATTCTATCGGTGTCAGTGAAATCGATTCCCCAAACAGCGTGCAAGTATGCATACCGCGATTGATGACAAGTCCTCGAATATCCAGTTCATCCGGTTCCTGCGAGGGGGAAGATCCGGACAGGACTTGTGCCTGCGTATTGTAATGGATATATCGGCGCAGCTGCGTACGTACACGCGCGATAACTTCAAGGGGGTTAAAAGGTTTGGTAATATAGTCATCTGCGCCGATGGTTAAGCCGGCGATTTTATCCGTGTCTCCGACACGGGCGGTAAGCATGATAACCGGGTAAAAGTACTGTTGCCGAATCTTTGCGCACAGTGCAAAACCGTCGATATCCGGGAGCATGACGTCCAAAATCGCCAAATCCAATGGTGTTTCTTCGATACAATGCATTGCTTCCAGGCCGGTGTAAAACTTATAGACGCAAAAACCGTCATTTTTTAAATAAATTTCCAATAGATCGGCGATATCTTGTTCATCGTCAACAATTAATATTTTTTCGTTCATCGGGTATCTCTTTTTTCATAACTTTTGCCAAACGTGCAGTGAATGATTAGAAAAAGACGTATCGTATGTGCAATGTTTGGTATATGCGGCAAACACTTTTTCTTTTTTGGGATGCACTATCTTCGTCCATTATAGCATGGCATGAAGAAAAAAGGAACGGGTGTTTTTATTAAGATGTTAAAGGAGCGCACTCCAGAATTAAACCGGAGCACAAATCTGTTCCTTTTCCATGATAAAATTTGTAAGAAAGATCCCCTGCCTCTGTACCTGCTGCTTTTGGACGGTTTTGTACCCTCTTTGTTCAAAAAACGGTTTTGCAGTAATGGAAGCCTGACAATACACTTTACCGGATATTTTCTGCTCAAGCGCATCACAGATCGCGGTAGCGATTCCCTTACGCTGATAATCTTTGTGAACGTATAAACGGTTGAGGTAACCAGTTTGGTCTATATCGCCGAAGCCGACGATTTTTCCGTCTTCCTGTGCAATAATACTGTAGTTGTTCAAGAATGACTGATTCCATAACGGTAGGTCAATTTGGCCAGTCGCCCATACATCCAGCTGTTGTTTATTATAATCTTTGGCATTGATCGTATGGACGGTTTGATAAAAAAGCTCTGCCATTTCCTGACAATCAGATGGTTGATATGGTCGAATTATCATATTGGTCTCCTGTTCGATTGGCGTTTTTAGGGATGCACATATACTGTATGTAGTTAGGATATCTATTTCGGATTGCAGTAAAAGATCAATAGTATAGCATCTGCTTCTATGTCAACATTGGGGAAAACAGTCGGGATTGCGGATGTATCCCGACTGTTTTCAAAATACAAGTTTTATAATAAGCCGCGACGCCGTTTCCACATGGTTTCAGCGGTTTTATGAAAAACGGCGTCATTTTCTGTTTGAATGCCGGAAAGCTGATCTAAAAAAGCCACGACTTGCGAAAGGCTTCCTTCAATCAAATTGTTGCCGGCGGCCCGATTGGGAAGCTGCGTCTTTGCATCGATATGAAATGAATGAATCAGCGTATCAATTGCAATAATCTGTTCTTCCGGCGTATGTAAAGCAGGATAGCGCTGATAAAAATCGGAAAAACAGGCGGCAGCGTTTCCCGGCAAAAGGTCCTGATGGCGCCAGCTTTGATGATATTGGTCATAACGCAGGGAAAAACCACAGCCTGGACAGCATACCACATCGTTATCTGTTGCATCTATGGCAAATTTCAGCTTTTGATGGCAGTCCGGGCAATAAAATTCACGATGGCGCACCATCAAGATCGCTTCGCACCGCAACCACAGCGCCGCACCAATCTCATCGAGCAGATCGGGGTCCGGTATTCCTGCTGCATAGGTGTTATAGAGACGGCGAAGGAGCAAGGGTTGAAGTTTTGATGGCCATTTGAGTTTGTTGGGCATATGTGGATCTCCATTTTTTGTTCTAATTTGATGGCCTGTGCGCTGTAGATTTGAAACAAGGCGCACACAGAAAAAAACTCTGGATGTTACAGCATAAACCTTGTACAAATACTTGCAATAATGACCTGCTGGCATTAAAAAGCAGGGAATGTTGCGGTGTCCTTACTTATGGCTTGAACAGATCACGGAGGATGCATAATACCTGGGATGTCTTAAAACGGAAGATTTTAGAAAAGCAGGTTCATTATAACATCAATTGGAGATTTTTTCTATAAAAAGATTGCAATATTTTAGTGTCTCTTATATAATTTCTATTAAGCTTGACTGATACTGTGCAAAATTGAGCGTATAGAGAGGTGGAAAAGACGATGAGCGTATATCAAGATCTGGCGGCACTGCGGCTGCCTCCGGCATTTTCTGCCAACGCAGAGGAATTTGAAGATCGGCGTACGCAAATTCTCAATCTGCTTGCCCAAAAGGAATATGGCATTTTGCCTGGCTGTGCGGATTGTGTCGAGTATACTGTAATTCCGCAAAACCGGATGTTTGGCGGCGGAACAGCTGAAGTTTATCAAGTAAATATTACTGTGTATTTTAATGGATTGAGCCATTGTTTTCCGCTTTATTGTATGATCCCAACTGCCAAACGCCCTTGCCCGGCTTTTTTGCTTATCAATTTTCGTCCTGGAATTCCGGATGCATATTTGCCTGCGGAAGAAATAGCAGATCATGGGTTTGCGGTTTTTTCTTTATGCTATCAAGATGTAACCAAAGATAACGCGGATTTCAACGACGGGCTAGCGGGATTAATTTATCAAGGCTGCGCACGCAAAGCCTTCGATCCAGGAAAGATTTCATTGTGGGCATGGGCTGCTATGCGGGCAATGGATTATATCCAGAGTCTTGTCTGCATTGATAAACGCAATATCGGGATTGTTGGGCATTCCCGCTTGGGAAAGACTGCTCTGTGGGCAGCGGCAAATGATCCGCGGTTTTCATTTGTTTTTGCGAATGAATCCGGCTGCGGCGGTTCCTCCCTTGCGCGTGGTACGGCAGACGATGCAGAACATGTTTCGCAGATCTGCAACGCCTTCCCCTATTGGTTCTGCGAGGCTTATCAGGCCTATGCCGGACAGGAAGGAGAAATGCCTTTTGACCAGCATTTTCTGCTTTCGGCGATTGCACCGCGCCGGCTGTATATAGCATTGGCGGAAGGGGACTACTGGACCGATCCCAAGTCGAGCTATCGCGCCTGTTTTGCAGCGGCAAAAGCGTATGAAATTCTGGGGGCGGTTCCGGCGTTTACCGGAAGCGATGTTTATCCCAAAACTGGAGATACCTATCATGATGGGTATATCGGATTTCATATGCGCGCAGGAGATCATTTTCTCAGCCGCCGTGACTGGTTAGGGTTTATGGCCTACTTTAAGCGGTATTTGTACGTTTAAACCATTTGATAGCTATGGACGGATAATATTTTTTATAAAGTTATAAAGGCATGGTTTCGACTGTGCCTTTGTTTTTTATAAGGTTTGTTGGATCTAGGATAAAACTCTGCTTATAATTCGGCCAGGTATGTAGCAACATCATTTTTTAGCTGTTCCCATGCTTCGGGATGGTTTACATAATAAATTGGGCAAGCTTTCCCGGTAACGTCATAATGGCGAATTAATGCCTCTTCGTCCAGGCGGCATTGTTGGCAAAGCCAGGCACAAAGGCGAATTAAAGATTGATAAGTTTTATCGGTAAACATTCCATCCTCGTCCGGATGGCAGACTTCAATAGAAATGCTGTCGCAGTTTGCCTGATTTGAGGCAACGGCCTGTTCGCTGAGCGGGACACATTGAATGATTTCACCTTCCAGACCTATTACAAAATGCGCGCTGACTACGGTATCCGGATTGTTAAAATAGTTGCGGTTTTGCTGAGCCGTTGTGCCGGGATTGCCAACGTAGTGGATAACAATATGATTTAAGGAATCCAGTGGTCGGCCCTTACGGGCATCGCTACCCAAAGTAATCAATTGAATGTCAATCCAGTCAGGGATTTCGATAGAAGAGAGAAAAGAAAGATCTTCATTTTGTATATGGCATGTATGCAATAAGAATAGACCTGCCATGCAAATAGCGGCAAAAAGCAGAATCGGCCAAAAACGCCGTCTGCGCTGTAGAGAAATCATCATAGAACCTCCTTTTTTTCTTTTAAAAAATGAACCGGGAACAGCAATGCATTTGTGTGCGGTAAAGCCAGTAGGGGTAATGCGTTTTATTGTAAATATGGATATACACGAAAGCAAGCTTTTTTATGCGGGATATTAAAATAGGGTTTACCGGAAAGAACGGCCGGATTTATGCTTGTATTGTGGATCAACTTTTGATAAGCTGTAAAGAAGACAGGAAAGAGGAGGGGAAAACTGTGCCTGCCAGATTGAAGTACCATTTTGAACCTGCCCGCGGCTGGATGAATGATCCGAATGGATTAATTTACTTTAAAGGGAAATATCATGCCTTTTTTCAACACAATCCCTACGCGCCGGTATGGGGCCCCATGCATTGGGGTCACGCGGTAAGTGACGATCTGCTGACGTGGAAGGAACTTCCAATAGCCCTTTATCCGGATCAGCCATATGAAAACAGCGGCGGTTGCTTTTCCGGAAGCGCTGTAGAGAAGGATGGCCTTTTGTATCTGTTTTATACTTCCGTCTCGCATGAATTGGGTCAAACACAATCGGTTGCAGTGAGTGAAGACGGGATCCATTTTCAAAAATATGCAGAAAATCCGATTTTATGTTGTCCGATCCAGGGGACGGCCGATTTCCGTGATCCAAAAGTGATTCAATTTCCGGACGGTTATCGTATGGTCTGCGGCAGCGGATGCGGAGGTGTGGGACGTGTTTTACTGTTTGCTTCTCAGGATCTGTTGCACTGGGAATATCAGGGCGTTTTGTTTGAGAGCCGGGATTATGGGGCAGTTTTGGAATGTCCGGACTTTTTTGTGTTGAATGGGAAATATGTACTGATGTTTTCCAAAATTGGCACGGTAGATTACGCGGTACAATTTATCAGTGGTGCGTTTGACGGAAGCCGCTTTACCCCCTTGTGTTATAGTGCGCCGGAGGCAGGACCGCAATTTTATGCGCCACAAACCTTTTTGGATGCGCAGGGAAGGCGGATAATGATTGGATGGCTCTATAGTTGGGGACGGCCTTTGGATACCGGGGCGGAATATGCCGGGGCATTGTCCATTCCACGCGTATTGACGATGGAAAATGGGAGAATCTGGAATTACCCGGTGGATTCTGCGGTTCCTTTATTAAAAGAAAGCGATGCGATGCTGGAAATCCAAAATGATTTTATCGGTGTGCACGGGACATCCGTCGGCATTGCTCTCGATCCAGGAGATTCTCTGCGTGATTTAGCGGTATTGCGGGATACTAAGACCATAGAAGTGTTTATAAATTCCGGACGCTATTCATTTTCCTATTGGTTTAGTTGCTGACGGGTATATTTTAAAGCGTAGAAGCATCTGTTCGGCATCCGATCCGGTATTTAGAGGGGTTCCCAAAACAGATGTGCGTATCTTTGATGATAGAGTGCAAAAAGATAAGGAAAGACAATATATAGACAACCTTATCGCTGAAAACAGGTATATTTTTTTAATAATAAAAATGCCATATCAAGATTAAGAAAAGAGCTTGCTGTCTGTAATTTACAGATAACAAGCCCTTTTCTTGTTTAACACTTTATCTTTGAAATCTTTTTGAGTTTAAAGTGACTTTAACATCGCGGACAGGAAAGATGAAAGTTCCGGTTAAAATTTTGTAATGGAAAGCCGGCGTTCGTAATGGTTTCCGGCGCTGTCGGTTAGTGTAAAGAGCCAGTAAACTTCTGCATCGGATATATAATCATAGTGCTGGTTTTCCAGGTCGTTGCAAGACGGGTAAAAAGTAACGGAGCCGGTTGGGGATGAAGGTGCTGGGGAATCAGAAGTATCACTAGAGTCGGTATAAATTTTAGAAAAAACTTCCGAGACATCGATTTTCTGCGAAAAAAGTTCCGAATCATTGTAAAACAGCTTGCATTCGATCTGGATAGGTTTGGGCGCTGCAGAAGATAGAGCAGGCGAAACAGAAACGGCAGGGGAACCGAAAAAATAAACGTCGGTATAATTCCAAGTCCGAAAACCAAAGGTGTCGGACTCCGCTTCAAAATAGGGGATAAACTGTGTGCTCAAATCATAAAGCTGTGCGGCCAATTCTTGCCGGGTTGTGCCGTCTGACAAGCCGTATTGGATATAAACTTCCAATTCCGAGCAAAGGGGGATTTCCGCCTGAGCGCTGAATTGTCCGTCTTGCGCAACTGCGGCGATGGAAATGGAGGCGTCCAGGGTATCGGATGTACCGGAAGCAGGGGACAGCAAAAAACTGAGTGTATCATTTAAAGAAAATTCGCGCGGTATTGCCCGCAGAAAAATGGTCATGGTCTTATTTTGCAGATCGCAGCCCAAAAGTTCCCAGTCAAAATAAAACTGGTCCGGTTCGGAAGCAGAGAAATCGTTTTGCAATCGATCTAAGATCTGCTGATACAGCGAGGCCGTATCTATAGGTTGGGAGGCAAGCGCATCAATTCGCTCAGCCAATGTGTTATATTGCTGATCAAGCATATGGATGCGGATGGCAGAAAAAACGGTGAAGAATACCAGAACTGTGCCAATAATTCCCATAACGATAAGAAGCGGTACCGGCGCACGTCTTTTTTGGATTTGCTCTATACGCTGCAGTAGCGTGTTAACAGTTTCCGAATGTAGCGCCGGATTATCTTCTCCGTTTTTTGGTTCATGCTGACCGGTAATCAGTTCATCAATGCTGAGATGAAAAATTTTTGCAAGTTGCGTCAGGTTTTCTAATGTTGGGAGGGATGCTCCTGATTCCCATTTTCCCAATGCCTGCCGACTGATGCCAAGCATTTCCGCCAGTGCTTCCTGAGAAAAGCCTGCTTCTTTACGCAGTTGCTGTATACGGGACGCGAGATCCATACTATGTTTTTCCTCCGTATCGATAGATTGAATGCATTGATTTTAGCATCCGATATCTGCAAAATACCACCAATCGCAGCTGTCATTTTCAGCAACTGCTGGTTGCATCGGGGATTTTTTTGAAGTTTTGAGCTTATGCAGACATCTGCGTTTGCTTTTGGTAGTTTTGCATGGTGACATATGATATTTCAAAAGCGTTTCAAACGTAAACATATGATTGTACGACGTAACAGTTTTAAAATAATTTTGGCGATATGTATGGACAAAATAAAGGAGAATCAGTTAAAATTATTTTGTATCTGTTTGAAACGCTGAGAGTTGAATGGGGTGCAATATGATGCAATTAAGTTTGCTTTGGCCGCCGGAAACACAGGGATTGCTTGGGCACACAGCTTTGTCTGAATCTGCAAAATCCGATTTGAATCTGGTTGAATTTTGTAAAAATTTCACGGTTGGAAGTACACAGTTGGAGATTATGCTTTCCGCTTTGTCGGATATCGTATACGACGAGGGCACCATAAAATACAGGCAGGATATTTTTGAGGATTTTATACGAATAGAAGGACTTTTCGATGGTTTTAACCAGATTGCCAATCAATTAAAAAATCTGGAATATATGAATTTAAATGCAAGACATCAGGAAGAAGCAAAGCTTTGGTTTCTCTTTAACCGATTTAAAGAATTGGAAAGCTATGTAGACAGCATTGTTATGCTAAATCAAGAACTGTCTTTATATTCCGTAAAATCCAAGGGTTTAAACGATCTAAAACAATATTTTCATTCAATCGCATCGGATTCGGAGTTTTTGACCCTGTCAAAGATTGTTAAAAGCGTTCAGTTGGACATCGATCAGATTCATAGTCTTACGTTGGGTATCAATCTGGATTCATCTTTAAATCCTGCGGAAGTAACTTTAGTATCCATCAACTCCGGCGTCTATAAAGAAAACAATTTTATTAGTACCGTTTTTGGGAATTTCCCGCTTGCCAAAGAAGTGGATTTGCGCACACCGACAAAGTTGCACCGGCCGAGCCAGGACCGCCGTGAAGCAATCCTATATACGCTTTATAAAGATATTGAAAAATTGTTGAATCCTTTGATACAGGATTTGTCGGATAAACTGAGCAAATTTGCTCATATCAAAACAGCCGGAATTCTTTCGCTGATTTCGGAAATCGAATTCTATTTGTGCGGAGTCCAGCTTATAAAACGGATGACGGATGCGCAGCTTCCCATGTGCCGTCCTGAAATTTGTGCGCGTAATGCACGGCTGTGTAAAATTACAGACTTGTACAATATCGGTTTGGCGTTTTCAATGTTGAAGGGAAAGGAAGACTTGGCAAAAATTGTCCCAAACAAGGTCAGTTTTGATGAAAACGGCAGAATTTTAATTATTACAGGTCCCAATCGAGGAGGGAAAACGGTTTATACGGAGGCAGTAGGTCTGGCGCAGCTGCTATTTCAAGCCGGCCTATATGTGCCTGCGAAGTATGCCAAAATGAGTCCGGTTGATAATATATTTACGCATTTCCCGGCGGACGAGAATCAGACGGTAACGCTGGGCCGTTTGGGTGAGGAGGCAAAAAGAATCAGCGTTATTTTTGAAAAAGCTTCTGCATATAGTCTGGTGCTGCTAAATGAATCTTTTACCAGTACAAGTTATACAGAAGGACTGTACCTCGCAAAATGTGTCATACAGGCGATGCGCTACCTGGGTTTGCGCGCGATTTATAATACGCATATTCATGAATTGGCAGAAGCTGTAGATGAACTAAATCAGGCAGTTGATGGGGAGAGTAAAATCATCAGCATGGTTTCGCAAATGCGCAATGGAAAGCGGTCTTTTATTATAGAACCCGGGAAACCGTTGGGGAGCAGTTATGCAATGGACATTGCCGGTAAATATGGGCTCGATCTCCGGCAGCTTATGAAAGGAATTGATAAGAAAAAGCAACTGCAAAAACAGATGGATGCCTGGAAATAAAATTTTCAGAAAGCTTTTCAGTTTATGAATTCCAGTTATGGATCTGGATAGAAATCCCGCCGTTTTTTGATACGGCGGGATTTTTTAGTGATTCTAAGATTGTACCATGCACGGCAACACGCGTTGTGATATTCTATTTGCTGCATTTTTTACAAGCATGCGGATGGCATGCCGGCGTTCCATCACAAGCATGCATCCGTATCAAAAATATTAAAAACGGGCGTCCGATTTGCGCGCTTCCCTGCTTAATCTTCTTTCGGCATCCAGATACGGTATTTTCCGGAAAGCGCCAACATGGCGAACATATACAGACAGTTGTCGTAATAACGGCGAATATCCCGACGCAGCGGCGTATTCCAGAACAGACGTACACACTCACGGGCGTAAGAATCGTATTTTCCCCCTTCGGCAAGCGTGGAAGCAATGGAAGCGGCTGCGTTGGTGGAAATAATGGCAACCGGGTGCAGTGCCGGTTCATCGATGATTGTACCGTCAATATTATAAACATGGTAACGGTGTTCCGGCTCGTTTTCACAAAAGAACTTTTGTAATTTCCCGTTAATTTCATATTGCCACGGATCGGCATCGAACCAAAGCGTATCCATGGAAATATTTGCCGGTACGCGATAAGCATCGGAATAATACCGTTCACGGCCACGCTGCGCCGGTGCGCTCCCATCGAACATGGAATATTCGGGGGAAAGTCCGGTTTCCGGATGACAGGCGCTATGCAGGTATTTTCGGCTTGCCTGCGCGGCCTTTTTCCAGAATGGACGATCTTCTTCATTGGCCCAGAGGGCAAACAGTTCGTAAAAATGCGGTAAATGATAGGACGGGTCGGTATAATCGGCTTCCGGAATAAAACGGATCAGATAATTTTCCGGGTCCCACATCGCACGGCCTTCTTCGCCGTTTTCACCTTTGTGTACACATTCATGCAAAATTGCCCGGGCCTGTTCGGAATAATTGTAGGGCGCTTCCCGGTCGCCCCAGCGATGGGACGCAAAAAACAAAGCCATTGCGTAGTATTCTTCGCCATCCGGCGCAGGACCTTGGGCAAAACGGTTGCCGTCCAGGCCGCAGCTCCAGGCAAAATAGCCGCGGTATTGGCCGTCTTTATGATACATAAAGTTTATGCAGAAATTCCAAAGCTTATCGAATTCTTCCTGCCGGTCCATCTGCACGCACATCATCATGGAATAGCTCATGCCTTCAGTCCGTGCGTCACAGTTTCCGGTATCCTCAAAACTGGCTTTGTCCGGCCAATCCGGATGATACAGGGCAATGTTTTTTGGCCCATAGAAAATTTCATTGAATGTATCCGCAACACGGCGGTCAATTTGATCCGGATCATAGCCTAGTTCAGCAAATACATTGCGGTAATTCCCGGTGTAGAATGCACCTTTGGTTGACATAAAACTGTTCCCCGCTTTCTATATTCTTATGTTTTTTATGAATTTGAAAATGCTGCAATATTTGATAGAAAAACCATACAATTTATAAAACAATTATAGCGTTTCGGAAGAAGGAAATCAATAAGGATTTAATATTCCATGAGCAAATCGGCGAAAGCATGTGCCATAACTGTCCCAATGGGTTTGTCAATTAAAAGATCCGCCTGTCGATCAAATGGAGTAGGCGTACGGTTGATTACAACAATGGTTTTACCGCGGAAATAAGATAGAAGACCAGCTGCCGGATAGACGGCCAGGGAAGTTCCACCGACGATCATTGTATCCGCTTGGGAAATTGCATGGACTGCACCGTCAACGGTTGTTTCATCAAGCGTTTCGCCATAGAGTACGACCTCGGGCTTAACAATCCCGCCGCAATGCGGGCATTTTGGAACGCCCTGTGTCGAAAGGATGAAAGCCAGATCATATTTTGCTCCGCAGCGCATACAGGAATTGCGATGAACGCTGCCGTGCAGTTCGAAGACACGATGAGAACCAGCGGCTTGATGCAGGCCGTCAATGTTCTGTGTAACCACAGCCTGAAGTTTTCCAAGACGCTCTAATGCTGCAAGCGTAAGATGCGCAGGGTTTGGGCGGGCATTTGGGAAAAGCATCTTTTCCCGATAAAACCGAAAAAACTCCTGTGTGTTTCGCAGAAAGAAGTCATGGCTGATGATTGTTTCCGGCGGATAACGCCAAGACTGCGCATATAAACCGTCGGTAGATCGGAAATCGGGAATATTTGATTCTGTAGATACCCCAGCGCCTCCAAAGAAAACAATATTCTGACTGGAATCTACGATTTCTCGTAATTTTTCATGATCCATCTGCATACCATCCTTTCTCCTCTCTTCATTATAAAAGCAGGGATAAGAAAAATCAAGCGTTCGGCGGAAAGGGACAGCAAAGGCGGCAGCATCCGGTTTATAATAAAGGAAAATCGGGAAGGGGGAGCAGCCGGAATGACGATATACTTGGATGAACTGATTGCGTTGAATTTAATTGTAGACTATCTGCTGCTTTCTGCTGCGGCCGCACTGAGCGGCGTCTATTCCAGCCGGCTGCGAAGGCTGATAGCGGCCTTATTGGGTTGCATGTATGCAGCGTTGGCTGTTTTGTTTCCGAAACTGCTCTCCGGTACGGCGGTAAAGATTTTGTGTGCAGCTGTGATGATTTTAGTGGCCTTTGGATATGGGAATAAATGGGTTTTTTTGCGAAGAAGCCTGATGTTTGCACTTTGTGGGGCAATTTTCGGAGGCTTTATTCTATTGATGGCAGGGTTCGGCCATGGCGGAATTCAGCTTAACCATGGAATTTTATATGCAGATATACCCGGTCTGGTTATTGCAGCGTTGTGCATATGTGCGTATATCCTGCTGGACGCACTTTTGCGGTTTTCTACCCGCACTGCGGAGGAAAAACCGGAACGGCTTCGGATTCGGCTTTGCCATTATAATCGGGAAACGGAATTTGATGCACTTTTGGATACTGGGAATCGACTACGGGATCCATCCGGTGGGGAACAGGTGTTAATTTGTGAATCAGAAATGATAGCAGCGCTTTTTCCGGAGCAAATTGCAGAAGTGTTGCGACAGATGTCTGATCCGACGCAAGGATTGCAGTTGCTTGCTAAACGCGGCTGCGCACGTGGATTTCGACTCATACCGTATCGTGCCGTTGGCGTAGAGCATGGGCTAATGCTTGCGTTTAAACCGGAACAGGTTTATGTCCAGCAGCGCCGCCGCCGCGATGTGGTTGTCGCACTGACCTTATCGCCAATTGACGAAGATGCACAGTGCTGTGCAGTTATGGGAATTTAATATAGAAAGGGAGGGAACACATTGGAGCTTTTCAAAAAAATTTTTATGTGGATACGACGGATTATCCGCGGTCCCGGTTCCACACCACCGGTATTTTATATCGGCGGTGCGGATGTTCTACCACAGCCGCTTACACCGGAAGAAGAAGCAAAACTTTTGAAAAACTGTCACGACGAACAGGTTAAAAATATTCTGATTGAACGGAATCTGCGCCTGGTAGTTTATATTGCAAGGAAATTTGAAAATTCGGGGGTTGGAATTGAGGATTTAATTTCTATTGGAACCATTGGGCTGATTAAAGCGGTTGGGACATATGATCCGGAAAAAAATATCAAGCTGGCGACTTACGCATCGCGGTGTATTGAAAATGAAATTTTGATGTTTTTGCGCAAAAGCGTAAACCGCAGGAAAGAAATTTCGATTGACGAACCGCTGAACCGCGATGGGGATGGAAATGAACTGTTGCTTTCGGATATTCTTGGTACGGAGCCGGATAGCGTAATTCGGCCTTTGGAGGATGACGTGGATCGCCGTCTGTTGCGGGCTGCACTTGGGCGGCTGGGGGAGCGGGAGCGTACGATCATTTGTATGCGGTTCGGTCTCGAGGGGAAACGGGAGATGACCCAGAAGGAGGTAGCGGAGTTGATGGGGATTTCGCAGTCGTATATCTCGAGGCTGGAAAAACGTATAATCCTAAAATTGAAAAAAGATATTGTCCGATATATATGACACAGTGTTGAAAGCGCATAGCAGATATGATAGAATTCCGGTAAGCGGGTGCTTTCCGGAATTTTTTTTGCTTCGTGAGAAAAATTAAGGAAATTGTAATAATTCAAGTTGGAAATACGTCTGATAGATTGAAACGGTTTGATAAACCGAATGAGGTGAATGTAAATGCTGCTTTTTAATATACCGGATTCAACGTCGGCTTTGGACCTGGACAGACTGATGGAGGAATACGGGACATCGCTTCTTCGTTTATGTTATATGTATCTGAAAGATTATCATTTAGCCCAGGATGCAGTGCAGGAAACCTTTGTAAAAGTGTATTTAAAATATTCCAGCTTTCGTGCCGAATCAAGTGAAAAGACCTGGATCACAAGGATTGCCATGAATGTTTGCCGAGATATGATGCGTAAGCGTTCGTATAAGGAGCGTGGTGAGGAAATCCCGGAATATCTGGCAGCAGAGCCGGGGACTGGTCCGGAAGATGAAGCGCTGGAACAGGATAAAAATACCGCGTTGCTTGTAGCGGTTCAGCAATTGCCCGAAATCTACCGAGAGACGCTTCTTTTGTATTACTATGAAGATTTAAAGGCTGACCAGATTGCGAAGATTCAGCATACGGCAAGATCAACGGTAAATGTGCGTCTAAAGCGCGGGCGCGATATGCTGCGCGCGGCGCTTGGCGACGAATCTTTATAAAGAGGTGCCATAGTTGTAATGGGTAAACTGGATAAAATAAAAAATCTGATAGACAAAAGACTGCGGAAGATGGAGTTTACGCAATACGACCGGGACTGTGTCTATGCAAAGATCGAGGCACGTAAAAAGCAGCGGCGCAGACGGTATACGGTTGGGTTTTCCGCTGCAGCTTTTGCTTGCGCAGCAGTAATGCTGACGTTTTTGATTGTACCGGCTTTGGGAAATCTGCGGGAGAATACTATAAATAATACCAGTGCAGACCGGCCTTCTTATGAAGAGGATGCGCAGTTGGATAACGCGGATTTAAAAGGTTATTTACAAAGCGCATCTTCGGTTTCCGGCGTAGAAGTTACGGCGTTAAATACGCTTGGCGGCGGTTTGATTGCACGAGACTCCGGATTTTATATTGATACGGAAAATTCGGATTTGAGTGCCCAGGAAGTTGGAGATGCTTTGGAGATTGAGCCAGAAGTGGCATATACGCTAACATTAGAAAGTGAGACTTTGTGCCTGGTAACGCTGAATGAGGAGCTTCCTGATGGAGGAATTGTAACCCTTTCCTTGGAGTCGGAAGAAGGCGAACAGAGCTGGGCGTTCCAGACGGAAAGTACGCTGTCGGTGATTTCAACTACGCCTGCGGACCAGTCCACGGGTATGCCGTTGGATACGGGGATTGAAATAAATTTTTCCCGCATTGTGACGCAGGGAGCGGAAGCGTATGTAGAAATAACGCCGCAGGTAAATGGAACGTTCCAATATCGAGGGAAAACGTTGATTTTTGTTCCGGATGAAGATCTGGAAAAGGATGTTGTGTATACCGTCCGCATAAAGGCAGGGCTTACGGCTTCATCAGGTGAAAAACTTGCGCAAGATTATACGTTCAGTTTCCGGACTCCGTTTGACTATTCCAGCGGTTTCTCTTATTTTTATTATACGGACGGTGTTACCCAGACCTATACCCCAGGAGAAACGATTGCCTTTGCCGTCAATGCAACGGATGATGTCCGCGATGCGGAACTATCTGTGAATATCTATACGCTTTCGGATGGTGAGGAATATCTTCAATATGTCCGGCAGGCTTACAGTATGATGCACAAGGTATTGGGTTCGTCGCGGGATGTGCGGCTCGACTTATCTGCAAAAGAACCGGATATTCGAACGGAAAGCCGCATTACGCAGCTGCAAACGAGCTACGGCAGCATAGATTGTGTAATCCTTCCGGATCTGGAGGAAGGCTGGTATATTGCAGAGGTAAAGGTATCCGGCCAATATGGCGAGCTGACCCTGCAAAAGCTGATCCAGGTTAGTGCTGTGTCGGTATATTACCAGAGCATAGATGGAGAAGGGACGCTGTGGCTTAATAGTACGCGCAGCGGCGAGGCAATCGAAGGCGCAAAGATCGAGTATACCGATGCAGATACGCATAGAAGCGCGGTGACAGACAAGAACGGCCTTGCAAGTTTAACGTATTCTGCAGATTCGAGTTATACTTGTGTTTTGATCCAAAGCGATGCGGGGGAATACGCAGAATGGCTGGAAACCACTGCACAGAGTTCAGTAGATCCTGCAGAAAAGTATTACAGCTATCTCTACCTTGACCGCGCTGCATATTTGCCCAGCGATACCATTCAGTTTTGGGGGATGCTGAGCCGGCGGGATATGGAAGAGGCTTTGCCTGAAACGTTGGAATTGAAAATTGCCGGGTTGGATGCGCAGCCCCGGCACCTGATGGATCTAAAGGTTGCGTCGGACGGCAGCTTTACCGGCAGTTTTGATATCGAAAATTATATATCCGGTTCTGTCACACTTTATCTTTGCTATGAAGGCCAAACCCTTCTGACAACATCATTTACGGTCTGTGAATATACGAAGCCATCTTATATTTTGGATCTGGAACTGGATCGCGCGTATTATCGCAGTGGAGATGTAATCCAAGCTACGGCGCAGGCCACTTTTTATGATGGTACGCCGGCATCCGGGGTTCAGATCTCGATTGAATACTACGGTGAAGTGCAGACAATGACCGCCGACAGTGAGGGGATTGTTCATTGTACGTTTAATCCGGTTGAGAAGCTCCAGAACTGGCAGGGGAGCTATCTAAGCGTCAGTGCGACGATCAACGGAATG
>CALWJF010000110.1 GCA_944380935.1 uncultured Clostridia bacterium | reverse complement strand
GGACGAGCCTATCAAACCCGGCGAGGGCATCCTGCACCACCCGGAGGGCGTGGACCTCATACCTGCTGACATCCAGCTGTCCGGCATGGAGGTATCGCTGGTAAACGCCATGAGCCGCGAGACCGTCCTGCGGCAGTATCTGGACACCGTGAAGGGACAGTATCTACTTTGTTTTCCAACACTTCCATAGTGATTCCGGCGTTTTCACGAGTAACTTTGACGATACTTCCAAACATTTCAGGATGATTATGCACTTACAGTTCACCTCCATTTATATAAGTATTTGCATTATCAGAGTTGATTTATTAAAAAGCCCCTGCCCCCATAAAGAAACATTGAGACTTATATTATGAACTAAAATCAATTGTGCAGAAAAACTTATCTCTACACAAAGGTTTTTTGTTTTTAGCGACATTACGACTATTCCAAGCGTCAGTTGCCACAGTCTCCCGGTCAGTCTGGATTTTGAAAAATTCGGTCTGACCGGGAGATAAACAGCGTGAAAGCTGGCAAAAAAGAATATGGATTCGCAGCCAATATGTCGAGGTCTCGGATGAAGTGCATATGGCCTATACGCAAAGCGACAGAAAGATGCGTTACTTTGTGACCTGAAAACCAAACGGTTCATTCTCGGAAAGAAGGGACAGGTAGTACAAATTATCCCCAGCCACGAAGATTCTTTAGACCGGCTGATGGATGAAAACGCCCGGCAGTTCCCCGGTGAGGAGAGAGCGTAGAGAACACGGTGCTTCCTAAGCTGGAGGTGGACACGCTAGATATCGCCCCGGCGATGCCGCCCCCGGAGAAGCCAAGCGTTGATCCAGGCATTGTTCTTTGAGGAAAAGACGAAACGGCAGTATGCGGAAGAACTGGGCATATATTGAAATGCAATCCAGCTTCGGAAAATCAGGATTCTCAAAAACTGAAAAATCTTTTGAAACAATGTGGTACAAACCTTTCACCCAATGGCAAAAAGGGGAAGAGGTTTTTTTATGACCTCTCCCCGAACCTTGAAAACCGTATACCCATTCATCAAGCACGTTCCCGCTTCTTTGGCGAAAGCAAAAGCCCCGACAGCGGCTGTGCGAGAACCTGCCGGACAGGAACAGCAAGACAGCACCGAAAAGAACGTAGGAAGGTCTTCGGCTTGTTCTATCTGCATGGAGCGAAAAACAGTCGGCTATCAATGCCAGGTGGTTTCCGGTATCACCCATGATCAGCGGCGGGGATAAGGATACTTCCGTCCAGACAAACGTCCGTGCGTTGAAGCATTGTAAAGGTTCCCGCAAAATTGAAAAACTTTGTGGGAAGAGGAGACGCGACGAAACAAGTGAGCTTTTCGCCTTTGGGCGAAAACGAACAGGTGAAGTCCGATCTGACGGTGTAATCCGTCGCAGGCAATGGGGGCGGTTGCGTGAGGCCACGCGAGGGGTGAGATTCCCCGTGGAGCTGGTGAGTTGCCAACCGTTTGATGACTGCCCACAGCAGTCCGGGGGTGCCGAGGACAAATTGGACTGCTTTGAAATATGGCCGTGCAGCAGAACAGGCTGAGAAATAAGAAAAATATTTATATTTCCCCGGCCTTCCTTCTACCCTGTTGGCCGGCTTCTACATAGGCGGCGCAGACTGTCTGAATTTCAAAGGGGGCATACAACATGAACAGAACATACTTGCGCGGCGATATGTACTATGCCGATTTAGGCCAAGGAGACGGCTCCAAGCAGGAAGGCTGCCGCCCGGTTCTGATTATCCAGAAACAAATACAGTACCACCGTCATTGTGGCAGCAATCTCCAGTAAAGCAAACGCAAAAGCCAAGCTACCCACCCCGTTATCTGTTCAAAGCGGAAAACGGCCTGAAGCTTCCTTCTCTTATGCTATCTGAGAACTTACAACTATTCCATTACCCAAAAAGCTTCCATAAATCTGAAATAAGCAACCTCGTCTTAAATATTTTAACGTAAGAGGTCCCGGCTCTTTAATAAGTACAAATTACACTTTGATCCCAGACAGCAACCCTCAGCAGGTTTGCTTTGCATTTCCTGTTGATCTCAGAATTTTTTACACATTGTTTTACAAACACACTTCCGTTGTCTTTTCCGTTAAACGGCGGAGCCATTGACCGGCCAACCCATATATTAACAACATCCGGCTTACGAGCCACGTGTTTCCAAATGCTTTCTCCATTAACGAAGCAAAACCGTTCTGTTTCTCATTTCATCCATGAGCCCATTCATTCCAGAAGCCTTTGAAGTTATACGCATCCAAGGTTTTTCATATTTTCATTAGCCTATCTCCAATGCAGCATCCTGTATCAAAGGAATCATTTGACAATTGCATTGACATACGCTTTAATACAACGAATAAAAAGCTGCTTTTTGTCATCCGGATCAATTTCCCCACTGTCAATATACCATTTTTATATATCCTTACCCTTTTTATTTCGTTTCGTTTTTATTTCAACCATCAAAATCGAACGTTGAAGCCATAAAACAATTCTATATCTGATTGCACCTGTTTACAGACTCCGCCATGTCAAAAAATCAGGAATTTTTGCAATATTTATTGCATTCAGAAAGCTTTTGTGTTATACCATATTAAAACAACGATGAGGTGAGCCGTATGGCTGTGCAATATAATGCGGCATGGAATCTATTGATCGGCAGAGAAACACAGGACTCTCCCTCAACCCAAATGGCCAGTGTTCTGGCTTCCACGATTGCAAAATTTAACCATGACAATTATGTCGGCCTTGAGATTTTTAAACAGATCTTCCGGATACCCCATTTTGATTTCGCTGACATAGCAGGGATTCCAAAGGAGGTCGAGCAATGACAAATAAACAAAGAACTCGATTTTCTGAGTCCCTGTGCGGAATCTGTTTCGCATTATGTTTCTTTACTTTCATGTTGACCGAAGCATTCATCAATGAACGCTGCGCCGTCATTCTCGGAAGCGGTGCTGTAAATACCGTATATACTTTCGGTCTTTTCTGTACGGGGGCTGGTTTCCTTTCTTTTTCTCTGCTTCGCAGAATCTGCAAAGCAGAGAAGTCAAGGAAAGCGGCGCTGCTGATCATTGGTGCTCTATGCCTTGCAGCCGCCGCTGTTTTATTGATTGCAAACCGACCGGTTGTCTTCCTGATAAGCTCTACTGCAGCTCTGCTTCTGACCGGCCATATCGGTGGCTGTGTGCATTATAATACAGCAATGTATTTTACCGGGAGCCGTTATGCGGGGAGAATAATTGGCACGGGCATGGCGACGGCAATCTTCTTACAGTTCATCGTGCAGAATCTAACACCGCAGTCGGTCGTTTTTATGATCAGTATCTTCTTAAGCGTAGCATTTGTAATGTATTTTATCATCCGGGCGCCGAAGGACTGGATTTTGGAAAATCCGCTTCCGTATTCCTCGGAAAATCAGCGGGATCGTAAAACAGCCATCGCCTTGATCCTTTCCGTCGTACTGATGAGCCTGGTAGCGGGAATGATTGACAGTGTGCTGACCGCCTTTAATGCCGAGAGAATTTATGATGTATACAGCGGCGTTCGGTTATTCTATGCTTTGGGACTGATTGCTGCGGGATTTATTGCAGATGTCCGGGGAAGAAATTATCTTCCTCTTGCCACGGTATGCGCCATGCTGCTTTCTTCTATCTGTATGTTTTTTCTATCGGAAGAAGTCAGTTATTTTGCGGGCATTGCGCTGACGTATCTATACAGTGGTTTTTATGTAATGTTTTTTACCATGATGTTTTTGGATTTTGCACCGAAAAGCAGATGTCCAGAACTGTGGGCCGGCATGGGGCGTATTGTACGTAGCCTTACGGTAGCCGCGACGGTCCTGCCAGCCTTAAAAATTTATGATGCTTTGGGCAGCACAGCACTGGCTGTAGGAAGTTGTCTGGGTTCAATTGGGATCCTACTGGTATTGCTGCCGCATATTGGCCGCGCAGTTGCTGTCTCTGAGCAAAACAAAGCACTCCCCGAACAGCAGGAAATTTCCCAACAGGAACGGCTGCGTTTATATGCACAGCGCTGTTGCCTGACTCCCCGCGAAACAGAAGTATTGGAGCGGCTCCTGACCACCGATGACGACTTGCAAAGGATCGCCGACAGCCTATATATTTCACGTCGGATGGTCCAACGGTATGTCTCCTCCATTTACGAAAAAACGGAAACAAAAACACGGCTTGGTTTATTTCAAAGTTATATGAATTTTACTGCAGACTGATATTCGTTTAGCAGAGCACCGCTTTCCGCAAGGAAAGCGGTTTTTTTTCTTTTTTTCACAATGGCGCACATACGAACCCCCGTTTTTGAAAGAATGGCGCACATGTGAACTGCAAAAAGGCGTGATTTGCATGTATCATGATGGTAACAGCATGATGCGATTGCGCAGGGAAATCCAGAGAACCGGAGAATTATTGCGATACTCAACATCCAGGCACAAGATCTAAAACAAGAATTCAAAGAAGGAGGCGATAGAATAACATCGGTTCAGCAGATTCTCCCGCATGCCAAACGGCCTGTGCTGTATGCGTTATATATCATCCCGGACTCACGAAAAAGCAAATTTGATAAAACGGAAAATAAATGTACACTGCCAAAGCAACCATTTACAGAAACAAATACAGATTTACCCTGGCTGTATCCGAAGAATCGCCGGTTACCGTCCTTACGGTACAAGATGCAACCCCCTGCGGGGAACTTTTTAACAGAGTAAGCTTCGGGCGGCGGATTATCTGACTGACCGGGTGAGACAGCTGCTGGAAAACAAATTGAAAACTGCAGCGGTCATGAAAAACAGACGCAGAAAAACAAAAATATAAACATGGGCTGTATCAAAGAATACCGCTCTATATCTGCAACTTTAACAATATTGTAGGAGGACATAAAATGAAACAGTGTGACAACGGCCATTTTTATGATGAAAATCGTTTTGACAGCTGCCCGTATTGCCAGGAAGGCGCAGGCGTTGGCAAGACAGTTGCGGCAGGCTCCGTTGGCAAAACGGTAGCCGCTGTCCCAGGTGGTATGGCACCCGAGTCAGATCGCGGAAAGACAGTGGGGATCATAAAAAAGCAAATCGGGATTGACCCCGCTGTGGGATTTTTGGTATGCATCTCCGGGCCTCATCGCGGCGCAGATTATAAACTCGTATCCGGACGTAACTTTATCGGCCGGGCAGCGGCCATGGATGTAGCGCTGGCAGATGACGACACCGTATCCAGAGAGAGCCATGCATTGGTTACTTATGATGCAAAGCACAACACCTTTTCCCTTTCCCCCGGACAGGGCCGAGGGATCACCTATTGCAACGACGAGCAAGTCGAGATGGTTCATCCGCTGAACGCCTATGACGTGATCGAAGTAGGGAAAAGCCAGCTTCTGTTCCTGCCGTTGTGTGGTGAAAAATTCCAATGGAAAGAGGAAAAATAAATGGAGGGTGTATTGTCGTGGCTAAATCAGCCACTCTTTCAGAACAGCTTCATCCGGGTTTGGATGGCCTTAGCAGCTGCAGCAGGGCTCGTGGTGGTGATAATCCTGCTCCTTGTCCGGATCAAAAAAAGAAAGGAGCGGAAAAAAGAAAAGTCTGATGGGAAAGACCCGACTACCGAGAAGCCGAGTCCTCTGCCGGTCCTGGAGCTTGCCAACCTCCAAGGGCTCGGTAATCGCGAAGAACAGCAAGACGCCTTTGGAATCTCCCGCTTAGAACGCCTGGAAGAAGACGGCCTGCTGGCGGTGCTCTGCGACGGGATGGGCGGTATGGCCGAGGGCGGTAGAATCGCAGCGGAGACGGTGACAGAGATGGTCGGCATGTTTCCCTGGGAAGACAACGGCACCGTACCGGAGTGGGTCCGACAACGAAGCAGCCTCGTCTATCAACAGTTTCGAGGGCATGGCGGCACCACGTTGGTGGCTGCATTACTCAGAGGACAGGAGCTCTCCTTCTGGTGTGTAGGCGACAGCGATCTGTTCCTGTCACGAGAAGGCAAGCTCTATGCGTTGAATGTTCGGCAAGAGTTCAAACACGATCTGGTGCTGCGTGCTCTTGAGGGTGCCTTTCCGGTAGAAGAGGCGTTTTCAGATCCGCAGGCAGGTGCTCTTTCAGAATATATTGGAAAAGAAGACGTCAAGTGCGACTATACCTACATGCCGTTTTCCTTGCAGTCTGAAGACATTTTATTACTTTGCTCGGACGGTGTGAGCGACACACTGACTCTAAAACAGATTCGTGAAGCGATGGCTTTGTCACCGCAGGCCTGCTGCGACAAGCTTGAGGAAACAATTCTGGCGGCAGGAAAAGAAAACCAGGACAATTATACAGCAATCGTTCTGAAATACCATGGGAAAGGAGCGGAAAAATAAATGGACAAAAAAAGAACTCGTAAACAAATTGCCGCCATTGTGCTGCTCGTAGTCGGCTTCGTAGGCACGGTGTTCGGCATATTCGGACTTGTAGGAGGCGGTAATATCGAACCCTATGAGGCCCGCCAAGGTGTCGTCTTGGTTTACGCCGTTGCAACTGTGTATAATGAAGACGGAAGCGTCGAACAAATGGGCGGAACAGGTACAGGCTGGGCAATTGGAAAACCGGGTGAGCCGGTACAGTACATTGTAACCAATGGGCATGTGGTAGAAGCTGCTTATGCTTACCCCAGAATGTATGAGAATGTAGTGGGAACGGTTCAGGTGTATTATTCTGCCGCAGAAAATGATTTTGCCCAAGTAGAGGTGGTCTATTATTCCCCGCAGACGGAAAAGGATATCGCCATCCTCAAGCTTCCCACCCCCACAAACAAGCGGGTTTCCCTTACACTTCGAGAATCAGACTCCGTCAAAATGAGCGAAACCGCTTATGCTTTAGGCTATCCCGGGGATTCCTCCAGCAGACAAACGCTTCCAGCCTATGACCTGAATGACGTGACCATCACCAAAGGAATTGTCAGTAACCGAGTAAACGCCAAATGGGCAACCTACGAGGCGTTCCAGATGGATGTGTCCATTGCGCCGGGGAATTCCGGCGGTCCCCTGGTTGATGAGAACGGTCGGGTCATCGGAATCAATGCTTCCGGAGCAACTGATCCGGACACAGGACTTATGCTGGGCATGAACTATGCCATTATTATGGATGAACTGACGAAAATCCTCGATCAGGAAAGAATTGAATATACAATGGCCGGTGGTCTCAGCTGGGTACCCAACTGGTTTGCCTATGTATTTCTGCCCATCGGCATTTTGGCTCTGGCAGGCGGTATCGTACTGCTGGTAATGTCCTCGCAAAAGGGCGGAGCGGTTCTGGCCGCTGCGGGAATCGGCGGTCAGAAAAAGTCTGTGGCAAAAGGTCGTGGTCCGATAAGCAAATATGCAGTACTGCGTGGCGTGACCGGAAAATATGCCGGCCAAAGGTTTGACCTATTGAAAGGAAAAGTCGTCATTGGCAGAGATCCGGCAACCTGCAACATTGTGTTTGATAAAAACACACCGGGTATCAGCGGGCGGCACTGCCAGGTGGTCTACGATCCCAATGAAGACTGCTTCCTTATCACCGACCTGGGGTCCTCCTATGGCACATTCCTTGGCAACGGCAAAAAGCTGACGGCCAATGTGGTAGAAAAGCTATCTGCGGGCGACACCTTTTATTTATGCGACAATGCCAACAGATTTGTTGTAACAAAGGAGTAAGCCGCTTATGACAGATCGATATTGTCTAAAATACGGAAGGCTGCAGGAAGCATTGGAAGAAGACACCGCCGGTCAGGAACCGGCGGCCATCTTCCATCTCACTGTAGACGGCGTGCTGCGGGAAGTCTCGCAACTTCCCTATTTGATAGAAGGCGAAGGATTTTTGATGTATGCCGGAGATTTTTACGTAGAGCCTCTGGAAATTCAGATTGAATTTTTAAAAGCTGACAACGCGCAGAAATGGTTGGAAGCGCTGATGTTACGGCATACGGACCGAGTACGGCACATTGAGGAAAATTTATGGGTGCTGGCCGAAAGAAAGGGGGTGCATGTATGAATCCGGAACGAATTTGCTACGGCTGCTTTCGTGAAAAAGAACCGGGCAGTTTTTGTCCGCATTGCGGATTCAACGAAACCCAGGAGCAGCCCTATCTTGCCTTGCCGCTGGGGACCCTTCTGAACGGACGGTATATGCTGGGGAAAGTACTGGGAATCGGCGGCTTCGGTATTACCTATCTAGGGTACGATTTAGTGCTGGAAATCACCGTTGCCATCAAGGAATATATGCCCTCATCCATTGCTGCACGGAATGCAGACCGATACAATGTTACACGAACCGGACAGGTAGAAGAGGATTATCAATACGGCATGGAGCGTTTTCTGGACGAAGCAAAAATCCTCGCCAAGCTGCAAAATACGCCCAATATTGTCTCTGTGCAGAATTATTTCAAAGAAAACAACACCGCCTATTTCGTGATGGAATACGTCGATGGAATGAGTCTCAAGGCGTATCTGGCTAACCAGGGGGATAAAATCCCATATACCCAGGCGTTGACGATTCTTCAGCCCATCATGGAAGCATTGATCCAGGTACATGCGCTTAACCTTCTGCATCGGGATATCAGCCCGGACAACATTTATATCACTTCACAGGGAACTAGCCGGCTGCTGGATTTTGGAGCCGCCAGGTTTGCGTTGGGCGACGGAAAAAGCGTGTCGGTTATTCTAAAACACGGTTACGCACCGGAAGAACAGTATTCCAGCCACGGAAACCAGGGGCCCTGGACCGACGTCTACGCTATGGGCGCCACCTTGTACCGCTGCATTACCGGGCAGCTGCCGCCGGACTCTATGGAGCGAATGCACAGCGATACACTCAAGACACCTTCGGAACTGGGGATTTATATCCCGCAAAACATCGAACAAGCGATTTTAAAAGCGCTTGCGGTGAAAACGGAAGATCGTTTCCCCAATATGAGCGCTTTTCTCCGTGCTTTAACAGGTAAGGTTTCGATACAGGACCAAGTTTCCGCCAGTGTGCGTGAACGAACGCAGGCCTCTTCCTTCAGCCAAACCGTATATGGTGGGAACGACACAGGCATACAGAAATCTTCTGCGTTTTCCAAACTGATTGCCTATTTCAAAGCCAATCCCGTAATTGCCTGGGTTTCCGGCAGCGGGCTGGCGGTTGTGATTGTGTTGTGTGTTTTGTTACCGATTATACTCTCCGGCGGGAAAAACCCTACACCCACCGGCGGCGGCAGTGTTGGAGATATCGGAAGTAGTGATATAGGCGATCCTGATATAGGCGATCCTGATATAGAGGTTGAAGATCCTCCTGTTGACAATGCTCCAGATGAAACGCCGGACACTTCAACAGAACCATCTGACCCGTCCGTTTCCACAGTGCAGATGGAAACAAGGGACCTTGGAATTCTCAATGCCAGTATTGATATTCCTTCCGATTATGCAGTAAGCGAAGATGGATTTACCTTCGTAAATGCGGACAGAGGCTGTGCGATCATGGCCAATTTCGTATGGAATATCGGAGTCCCTGTTTATTCCCTTTCTGATGTGGCAACGAACCGGGAAATGATCGTTTCTTCGGTGATGACCGAACTTGAAGTGACGGATTATACGATTCTCACAGCAGGTCCTGACAGTATAGGCAGCCAGGAGGCTTATCAGATCTGTTTTGAGGGCACCGACAAGGACGGCGTTTCCATGGAACTGATTTATATGGCAATACAGGGAAGCAATCCTTTTGGCTGCTACAGTGTGTTAGGTGCTTACCCTTTAGGCGACGAGGCAGGCAAGGAGGAGGTCTATGAGATCCTACAAACCTTTCAGAGCAATGGTGTACCGGATACAACCTACAGCATGTGGTACAGCGACAACGTCGGTATAAAGATCATCATCGACGATTCCATTGCGCTGGGGAGCGTATGGGAGACAGAGATCCAACTGGAAAACGGCGTAGCGAAGGTAATTGTAATCTATCCAACGCAAGCCGCCATGGACGCCGGCCTGGGCAACATCGACTCTCCAGACTCCGGAGGGGTGGAAGTCGGATACGTCTCAGAGTATGGCTATAGTACGCCGGAAGAGCTGCTTAACGCTCACGTTGATTCGGCTATTGCTGCCGGCGGAACCGTAGGAGAGAGATATACGGTTGCCCTGGGCGGAGCAGAATGGCTCTGCCAGGATTATACAATAAGTTCCTTTAATTTCAGCAGCGCCGCAGCGGTCATCGACGGCCAGTGTTTCTATATGAGTGCCATGTACAACGCTTCAAATCAAGAGGCGGTGATCGCACTGTGCAATCAAGTGCTGGCAAGCGTTCGCCCCTGGTAAGAGACTCCCTTTAGCCGTCGGAATCCGTCCGACAGCCAAAGTGGGCAGAAAAGAGGCGCAGGGCCAGATTACCTATACGATGAATTCCATGGAAATTTCGCACTGCCCGCATAGGGGTATTTGGTTGCGCAGAAGGAGAAGGTCAGGATGGATTTAGGACGCGTTTGTTACGGCTGTTTTCGGGAAAAGCCAGAGGGTTTGCCTGTCTGCCCATATTGCGGGTTTAATGCGCAGGAAGAGCCGCCTTTCCTGGCCCTGCCAATGGGAACCATACTTCGAGGGCGGTACCTCATAGGCAAGGTATTGGGCATAGGCGGTTTTGGTATTACCTATCTCAGCTACGATCTACTGCTGGAAATCGAGGTCGCCATCAAGGAGTATATGCCCTCCGGCCTTGCCACACGTTATACCGACCACTATCGGGTGGTACTGACCGGGAACAGGATAGAAGACTACGAAAGCGGGCTGAACCGTTTCCTGGATGAAGCAAGAATCCTGGCCAAGCTCCGGGGAACACCGAATATTGTTTCAGTACAGGACCACTTCAGGGAAAACAACACGGCCTACTTTGTGATGGAGTATGTAGACGGAATAAGTCTGAAGGCCTACCTTGTGTCCCGCAGCGGAAAAATCCCGTATGACCAGGCGCTGACCATCCTCCAGCCCATCATGGAAGCATTGATCCAAGTCCATGGGTCGGGACTCACCCACCGGGACATTAGTCCTGACAATATCTTTATTACTTCAAATGGAAAGAGCAAACTGCTGGACTTTGGAGCGGCACGGTATTCCTCCGGAGAGGAAAAAAGCGTCTCGGTAATTCTGAAACACGGTTTTGCGCCGGAAGAACAGTATTCCAGTCACGGTAACCAGGGTCCATGGACGGATGTATATGCTATGGGCGCCACACTATACCGCTGCATTACAGGAGAACTGCCGCCGGATTCCATCGCAAGAGTTCATCTCGACACCCTAAAAAGGCCTTCTGAGTTGGGAATTTCCTTGCCGGTGAACATAGAAACGGCCATAATGAAAGCCATGGCGGTAAAAGCGCAACATCGTTATCCTTCCATGGGCGCGTTCCTGCAGGCTGTCACAGGCGGAAACGCCGAATCATCTTCACGAAAAGTCGCGAAGCGATATAGGAAACAGGCGTCAGAGAACGGCAAAACCCGGACGAAACCCCCGAAAAAATGTTTTGCCCTGAAAATCACGGCACTAATCGTATGCATTGCAGTAAGCGGATTGGGCATTTGGAAGTTTTTATCAGAGAGCCGCGCTCCATCCGACGTGAAAACTTCCGAACCGTCAAACCCTGTGTCAGAATCTGGAAGCAGCGTATCAGAACCCAGCAGCATACAGCCGGCGTTTGTCGATTATTCCAATTCCTATTTAAATCTTTCCATGAAGATCCCGGCTGATTTCAAGGAAACCGATCCCGAGAGCGCAGTATTCATTTCATCAGATGGAAGCTGCTCCCTTCAAATTGGATTTTATACCTATTGGTCCGGCTTTCCTGTGTATTCTTTAACGGATGTGGAATCCAATACGCAAAAATATGTCCAATACTTCATCGGCATTCTGCACAGTACGGACATTACGGATTACAGAATTCTGAGCGAAGGCTACCAGCAGATTGGTGCGCTGAATTCATATCGGATTCAGTTCGAAGCTACGGAAAAAAGCGGTTCTACGATGCGTTTCCTGGCGGTGTTCATTGATGCTCAAAATGGTTTCGGATGTTACAACGTGATCGCCTCATATCCCCAGGGGAACGATGCTGCAGAAGAAAAGGTCCTGTTGTCCGTAGAATCCTTCCAATGTCTGGGGCCGGCAGGAACAAGTTATAAGCTGCTTTCCGACGCAACGCTTCCGTTTCAGTTTATGTATGCAGACGATGTACCAGCTTTGGACTTCAAGATTGAAAACGGTATCTTGACCGCCATCTCCATGGCGGACAGCGATTATTTTATTCTTACCGTCAGTGCGCTTTCATCAGCCGGCACAGAAACTGTGGACGGGCTTTTCAAACAGGTAACCGAAGGGTTGAGCACAGTATACCCCAGCATAGAACCGCTTGACGAACAGAAGACACAAAACAGCGGGGGAATGGAATGGATCATTCAAAACTATACCTATGAAAGCGAAGGAATCCCTATTTATATGTCATATTCCGTTTCAATATGGCAAGATCATGCATATCTGATGATTATTACTTCCAGCCAGGAGGCACAGTTGGATAATAACGGGTTAAGAACAGATATTATGGGTTCTCTTCGCCCGGTAGCATAAATTTTTGGAAGCAAGGAGAACAAAAATGCCAGGATTAAAGGAAAATTTAAATTGTTCCCGCCGAATGGTCATATTCGCTGTGTTTGACATCATTGACAAAATGGGCGGTGAATACGAAAGGGCCATGGCTGGTGATATCAAGGCAAAGGTAAATGTGCTGGGAAAAACCAGCGAATACGCTTTTGCTGTAACGGAGTTAACTTCGGAAACATCGATTCTGCATATTTCGCTGCTTCAAACGATGGAGCTGCTGGCGGAAGAAGAAAAGCAATTGGCAATACACTATCTTCTGGATAGTGTATTGCAGCATATCGAGGAAGTGCAGGCATTAGAAGATAAGAAAACTTAGCAAATCAGCAAACCATGGGCAATAGGAGTCCACTCCAAATTTTTTGTAAGCTTCATTTTTGAATTGATACAAAAAAGTCTATATTCGAACAAAAGAGCACAGCTCACCGATCATCTGACCGGCGGGCTGTGCTCTATCCATTTTGTTAATTCATCCAATCCTTCTTCGGCGTACACGGACATATTGTCTGCATTCGCTGCTGGGCACCAGCTGCGCATATTCCAGGAGTATATAAATCCATCTCTTTAGTCCGTCTTCCTCTTAACGGGTAATCAGAGCCACGTGCCAAGCTCCTATTCCACGTCCTATGGCAGTACGGTCTGCACGGGTACAATTCGCAGTTTCATGGTACCCGTCTTCTTAAGCAAATGGCCTCAACCGTTTTGAGGGAAGCTCTTTTCACCAAAGTTTTTTACCGGCATCTTCTTTGGTGGCAAAGGGGCCGGGCAGCACATCCATACCGCGGTGTTCACCAAAGTAATCACGGTCAAAAGTGATGGGGGTACCGTCGGGATTCTCAAAGCGCTGCTCCGGTTCAAAGGCCATACCCAAAGTCCCTGTATATACCATCTCATCCCGGAAGTCCTCCAGGAAATTGTATACATTGGTAGAAAGCACCGGTTTTCCATCTTGTTCTACCAGTTCTACAGTGACGGTATGCTCGTTGTCCACCAGGCCATTTTCCTCATGCTTCCAGGCCTTGGCGCCATTGAAATACACGTTGCCTTTCGACCATACCGGCAGATGAGAATTATGCGCAGGCGCCAGTTTTCCCATATTGGGCGTCTCGGAATCCATGTCAAACTGAGCGATCCACTCCTCATAAGTGGGATATTCGTCCCAAACATGGGTGCCTACTTCCCGATTCTCCTCGTCGCGGCCGTCATCGCTGTCATGAGGGGTGATAATCGGGGCAGCAGGCCATTTCTGCACAAAAATGTTATTGTAGAACCGATCATCCCCATGGAGGAAAGTCATAAAACCCATAACCTCAGTGCGATGGGGAATATGGTAGGGCGTATAGCGAGGATAGGTACCGCCGCCTACACAGGTAAGAGCGCCGCAGATCAGATTATGGACCATAGCCACACCTTGGGTGGCAAAACGCAATGTCGCATCGGAAAGCAAAATATTATTATCAATAAGCGTAGGTCCATGGCTGACTTCCACAAAAATATCCTGGCTCATCATGCCGCCTTTCAGGCGCTCAGCAAAATTCGGTTTCTGATTGTTATAAAGAATGTTTTGGGTAATGCGGGTGCCCTGGGCTTCCCAGTCACACCAGATTCCCATGGTACAGTCATGAATCCAGTTGCGGCGGAACGTCACATCAATGGCAGCATGAAGCTTGATACCGGCAATCTCCGCGCCGCCCAGCTCCATCATATTATTGATATGATGAATATGATTATCTTCTATAATAGAGAACACAGCTCCCATACGGCCGATAATGCCGCCCTGCTCGCAATTGTGAATATTGCAGCGGCGCACAATATGACTGCCTATATTCTCCTTCAGCCAGCCATGATACTGGCCGCGGCAAACTGCATCCCGCTCCATCTGGGTGGGGGATTTTACATGCTTATAGGTAAAATAATGATCGTTGTCGGGGTCTAAGTATTTCCCCAGAGAAATACCCGCGCACTTTGAATTGCTGATCTCACAGTCTTCAATAATCCAGCCCTTGGACCAGTGGGGCCCGATCATACCGTCCTGATATGCTGCAGGAGGCGCCCAGGTGGTAGCCGCCTTGTTGATATTGAAACCCGATACGGTGATATAACTCACACCTGTTTTGGAGGGCATAAAGCATTCCCGGCGCACATTGATCTCCACATTTTCCTCGTTGGGGTTTTTTCCCTGGAAATTGCCGTAGATTACAGTGGTATCGCCATCCTGCTGCGCATACCATTTATATCTGCTGGCTTCCGGTTCCCAGGAACATTTATATACTTCGCCCTTGATGCATTCTTCCAGACTTCCGGCTTCATACAGAGCCTTATCATTCAGATACACACAGCCAGTATGTTTACTGCGTCCGGCAAAATACCAATCTCCGTACACATAGGTCGTATAAGGATTATAGTCGCCAAAAATACCGTTAGCAACACGACACATCCATACATTTCCCTCATAGGGTTCCCAGCCTTTTACCACTTCCGCGCCAGTGATAACAGCTCCAAGAGGCTCTATGCTCCGATAGGTAATTCGAGCCTCTTCTGTTCCGGCAAAAACCGGATCCACATATTCCCGGTAAACGCCGGGAGCCACCAGCACTTCGTCGCCAGGTTTGGCTATCCGGGCAGCATCATTAATACGTTTGAAAGGTCTTTCTTGTGTGCCGATACCGTCCCGAAACGTATTGGCATCTACATAAATTTTCATAATAAAATCCCCTCTCCCATTTAAAGTTTTTAACAAAATAACCATACTTCCTTACAGCCATAATATAGCACAGAACAAGACATGTCAAGGTAGCACACGATAAAAAATCACTCTTACTTACGAAAACAAAACGCATCCTGCCCTTCGTTTTCAAAATTCGGCGGCAAAAATGAGAGGGTACCCTATCTTTTACTTAAAGTTGTCTTTGCCGTCTCACGCGGATTGTTTGATGGAAAAACATATGTTATACTGAACCAGAAAGAAAACTCTTCAGAAAGCAGATCTGGAAAAAGGGAGGAACAAAAATGAAACTTTTATGGAGACTGAGTCGGGAAGCGGTCCGCTATAAAAATCTGTATGTGGTAGCCATTCTATCTACCCTGGGGCTTACAATCGTGAACCTGGCAGCACCTCGGGCGCTTTCTGCTATGACGGGTATTGTAGAAAGAGGAATGGACAGATCCTCTTTGGGAATCATAGGCTGGTTGACGACCGCGTTGATATTTCTCTATCTACTTCGGGTGGTCTTTCGATTCCTGAGCAATTACCTTGCGCACAAAGCCGCATGGTATCTGGTGGGGGATTTGCGTACGAAAATATATGACAAGCTGGAACGGCTGGATCTCGGGTTTTTCCACGATAAGCAGACGGGCGATCTCATGAGCCGGGTCGTTAACGATACCCGGGATTTTGAGCTCCTCTACGCCCATATTATCCCTGAAATCATGACCAATTTTGTTACCTTCGGCGGAGTCCTGCTGATCCTGTTAACGATCAACTGGAAGCTGGCGCTCATTACCTGCTTCCCCATCCCCCTGATCCTGGTATCCGGCGTGATCTTTGCAAAAAAGGTTCGGCCCTTTTTCCGGATTTCCCAAAAGAAGATGGGAGAGCTCAACGGGAAGCTGCAGGATAACCTTTCCGGTATTCATGAGATCCAATCCTTCGGCCAGGAGGAATACGAGACCGGCCGAGTGGACGAAAAAAATTTCGACCACGTAAAAGCCATGCTGAAAGCTTTGAAGATCAGCGCGATTTTTCATCCTTCCGTAGAGTTCCTGTCCTCTATCGGAACCATACTCGTGGTGGCTTTCGGCGGGTTCCTGGCTTTTCAGGGGAATCTTTCCGTGGAAGACATTGTCGCCTTCATGCTATACTTAAGCCTTTTTTACGCTCCTGTTTCCAGCCTGGCTACTCTTCTGGAAAACATGCAGCAGTCCATGGCCGGAGCGGAACGGGTCATGCTCATTTTAGACACACCTTCCAAAATACAGAATAAAAAGGGTGCGAAGGAGCTGCAACAGGTAAAAGGAGCAATTTCTTTTGAAAATGTGAGCTTTTCTTATGACAAAGAAACGCCTGTTTTAAAAAATATCAGTTTCTCCTGCAAACCAGGTATGATGGTTGCACTGGCCGGCCCTACGGGTGTGGGAAAAACAACCCTAACCCAGCTTATCTCCCGATTTTATGAACCGGATTCCGGCTGCATCCGAATCGACGGTCAAGACATACGGGATGTCACCGTAGAGAGCCTAAGGCGCAATATTTCCCCCGTATTACAGGACACTTTCCTATTTAACGGGACGATTGAAGAAAACATCGGCTATGCCCGGCCTGACGCCACATTCGAAGAAATCCAGGAAGCCGCCAAGGCTGCGGATATCCATGAGGATATTATACAGATGCCGGATGGATATAAGACACAAGTGGGAGAAAGGGGACTGCGCCTTTCCGGCGGGCAGAAGCAGAGAGTCGCCATTGCCCGGGCCATCCTGCGCCGCTCCCCTATTATAATTCTGGACGAGGCTACCGCTTCTGTGGACGTCGAAACAGAACGGCAGATCCAGAAGGCCATATCCGCCATTGCAGGAAAACGGACCATTATCGCCATTGCTCACAGGCTCTCCACCATCCGCAGTGCAGATCTGATCCTCGTTTTAGAAGATGGGGAGATTCGCGAAGCAGGAAGCCATGACGAGCTGCTTCGCAATAACGGATTATATGCCCGGATGAACCGGATACAGAGCAACCTGGAAAAAGACGCCTGAGAAACTTCACCGCAATAGAATCCGTTTCCGTATAACGGAGACGGATTCTGTGACGAACCGTTTTTTCATTCCCTCCCGGGGTTTTATGCATTCTGCTTACAGCGCCTTTCGAAAAGCGCAGTAAATACACAGTTGCCCTGTTCCTTGGAAAATAGGATTGAAGCCGCCTTAAAATTATTTGCCCTTTCCGGTACGCATTGTTTTTATACATAAATGTATTTGCACCAAAGCCAAAACAGTGGTAAAAAGCAAAAGGAGCTGGAAATATGGAAAAACAAAATTGGAGCGGCGGTGCGCTGCTCGCTCCGGTACCCCCGGTGCTGGTCACCTGCGGCACCATGGAGAATCCCAATATTCTAACCGTGGGCTGGACCGGCATCATCAACACCATTCCTCCAAAAACCTATATTTCCATCCGGCCTGAGCGGTATTCCTATACAAAGATTCGGGATTCTGGCGAATTTGTCATTAATCTTTCTACAACGGCTCTCGTACGCGCCGTTGATTTCTGCGGTGTGCGCAGCGGGCGGCAGATTGACAAATTTGCCGCAACTGGCCTCACTCCGCTTCCTGCGTCCAAACTAAAGTGCCCGCTGCTGGCGCAAAGCCCGCTTTCTCTGGAGTGCCGTATCTTTGAGCAGATTGATCTTGGCTCACACAGCATGTTTTTAGCGGATATTGTGGCGGTAGATGTCGACAAGAGTCTGATCGACCATTCCGGTAAACTGCATTTGGACCGTGCACAATTGCTCGCTTACGCACATGGGGAATATTTTTCCTTAGGCGAAAAGTTGGGGACTTTTGGCTTCAGTGTACGCAAAAAGCCTTATTATACACACCCAACTACCCAAGCTTCCCGCAACCGTTCAGATTCCAAAAGCGGATATGGGCATTCCAAGAGGAATCCCAAAACCGGGTCAAAAAACACATCTGTAAAAAAAATTGCAAAAAAGCAGCCGAAAGCCTAAACTTTCGGCTGCTTTTCTATATCAGCAAACATTCCGCCGCCTTGGGCAATTGCATCAGCGCATCAATTCCCGGTACCTGCGCATGAATCGAACCAAAACCATACCGTGCCCAGATGAACGGGATCCCCGCCGCAGCGGCAGCATCCCGATCTGTCTGCGTATCACCAACATAAACCGCTTTTTCGATTTCATTGCGGTGCAAAACCAGCGCAATATTCTCACCTTTGGTCTTTCCTGTCTTTGCACATTCATAATCAGAAATATAGCGTCCAAAACCATAATGTTCCAAAAAGGCTTCGATATAACCATCCTGGCAATTGCTGACAATCGCCAACAGATACTTTACTGAAAGACTGGAAAGGACCTCCTCTAAATGCGGGTACAGCCGCGCACCTTGCGCGCGCAAAACCGGCTGTTCCCCACGAAAACATTGCTGCATCACCATCCTGCGCTGTTCAGGGGGCAGCTCCGGCATCACGAGCTCCCCGATTTGCTCCATCGTTTTTCCCATATAGGAACATAATTGTGCATGGGTAATTCTACGTGCACCGGCGCGTTCAAACGCCGCGTTCCAAACCGGAAGCACCGTATTGGTCGAATCCCAAAGGGTCCCATCCAGATCAAATACAATGGCTTTTTTCATATACAAATTTCCCTTTACTTATTTATTGTTCTACAAAATCAGCAGCTCCCAGCAGGCGTCTCCTTATTCTCTGATTTCGGCACGGCCTACATGCAATCCCTGTCCTATAAGCAACGCCATACCCCAGATCACCGTCAAGACGGAGATCACCTGTGATATGGACAACAGACCAATAAACCCGCGGTACGCATCATAGCGGAAAAATTCCAATACAAACCGCATAACCCCATATCCAAGCAGATATACAGCAAGCTGCATCCGCTTTTGTATATGCCGATACTGTAAGACAATCAAAACTGCTGCCAACACAAATACACCTGCGCTCTCATACAGTTGGACAGGAAGCAGCGCTACGTCCGTCGGCGCAATTTCCGAACGTGCAAAATAGACGCCCCACGGCGCGTCCACCGGGATCCCATAACAGCACCCCATGAAAAAGCAGCCAATCCTTCCCCAGGCATGAATGATCGGGACTGTTGGCAAAAGCGGGTCCATAAAATCAAAAAACGCAAGTTTCCAATGCCGGGCATAAATCCATACGCCCAGCAGTGCACCATAAAGCCCGCCATAGAATACAAAACCGGCGTAAAGAAACACCTGAAAGAAAAGTTCCGGATCGGTTTGCAACAGGTCAAGATTGCGTATGATCTGCGGAAGCATTGTAAAGATGGACAAAAGCTTTGCCCCTGCAAGCGCTCCCGCCGCACCATAAATAAATGCAAAAAAGCTGTCGTCCCGCGACAACCCCGACTTCTTATAGCGCAATAGAATATAACCCACAGCGAATAGAAGCCCTGTAAACGCCATTAAGCTGTACATGGGGATATTTTTGCCAAACAAATGAATATAAGGGAACATATATTATCCTCACAGTAAAAAACAGGCGGGCCTGCCGTCTGTTTTTGTCTGCCAGCAAAATATTTTAATAGGCATAAAAAGTTGCAAGCGCAAAAGAAAATACACCTGCGCAGCCAATACATGCAATGAACACCAGCACACCCCCGACCAGGCCAAGCAGGGACAGTACAAAACCTGCCAGCCGTATGTCTCCCGTAAATCCCTTTTTTTTGGCGATGGAGGCCAGGATCAAGCCAGCCATCCCACATACAATGGAGAGAAACGCAGAATAACTCAGAAACCAGAACACCAAGGACACAATACCAAGGATCAGGCTGGCTATCGCCGCGCCCTTTCCCGGAACACGGTTACGATTCGGGGGATCATTACCGTAATTGTTATTAGGGTCCATAAAAAAGCTCTCCTTTTCCCGTATTTCCCTGTTTGTCAAAACAAAAGCAGTTCTCGCACTGCATTCAGTATACAATGCGCCCAGATATCTGTCAACACCTTGCGATTTTCCCTGAAAACCTATGTTTTTATCTGTTTCCCAGTCCCTGTTATACATCACAAATATAAGCGGTCATTTAGCCTTACACAACAAAAAACAGGGGGACTTGCCCTCTGTTCTTTTTGCTTCCCAGCCAACTATATTTACGGAAAATAATAAAAAGAATCAAACAGACCTGCCGCACCTACTGCGCCTATACAGGCAATACATGCAACAAACACCAGCGCGCCGCCGATCAGGCCGATCAGAGACAGCACAAAGCCCGCTGTACGTATGCCGCCCAGAAAACCCATTTTTTTAGCGTTGGAAGCCAAAATCAAACCGACAATCCCACATACGACAGAAATGAGCGAAGAATAGCCTGCAAACCAGCATACCACAGAAATAATGCCGAGAACCAAGCTGGCTATCGCCGCGCCTTTTCCGGGAACATCGTTACCATTAGGGGGATAGTGACCGGGATTATTATAATCCATATCAAATACACTCCTTTTTTCTACGCTTCTCCATCTGTGTTTTTTTGTACAGGGGGGAAGCATCAACATCGAATTTAGTATACAATGTATGCATTCTTCTGTCAAGTCTTGACTTTTTTCCAGAAAGACAATCGTTTTTATCCGATTTTCGAGCCCGGTTTCACCCATAAGCATATGACCAAACTTGATTTTTCTGGGTCTCCATGCTATAATAAAACAAATTTTTTCCCCATGTGGCTTATTCTTATTCTTGCAAGGTCTGTTGAAATGCCGGCTTTTGCGGCAGTTCTGTGGAGGATAAATGGACGCTTTTGAGTTCATAAAAAAAAGTTATCATGCGTTTACGGCCGAACGTGGACGAGCTTTGCTTGTATTAACCGTTGGGGCTGCACTATGTCTGAGCCTTGTGACCGTAGCACGTTATCCCGCTCCAACCGATCCCCTTTTCTCCAGTACGCTGACGCAGGATAATCTTGATCTTAGCAACCGTGAGCATGTTTTTGCCGTTATGGATCAGGATGTTTCCGCCGTAGAACTGATTATCCATGATTATGGCGAAACCTATAATATATATATCAGTTCGGGCACGGTATCCGACGCACTGGAAAAAGCCGGTATTGAACTGGGGGAATTTGATGAAATTTCAATTGATGATAATACCCAAATCCATAATGGCATGGAAATTAATATCACGCGCGTATATGTCGAACAGGAATATGAGTATGAACCAATCCCATATGAAACCGTTCGTCAGGCAAGTGATTCCCTGCTGGTCAACGTAGAAAAAGTCATACAAACCGGCGTGGACGGGGTTCGCTGTTATACTTACGATATTATCTATAAAAACGGCGTGGAAACAGCCCGGGTGTTGGCAGGTTCTTCTGTCTCCAAAAAGCCTATTAACCAGATTGTATCTTACGGAACCACATCCTACTATCGTCCGGATGCCAACTATACCCTTTCCGAAGCCGAACAGACCATCACCCTCAGCGATGGGATCGTGCTGCATTATTCCGATGTCGTAGAAGTGAAAGCAACTGCCTATACTACCGAAGGGCAAACCAATAAAATTACAAAATCCGGTGCTGTTGCCCGTTATGGAATCATTGCCGTCGATCCAAAGGTTATCCCGCTTGGAACGGAACTGTTTGTGGTTGCCTCCGACGGTTCCTGGGTATACGGTTATGCAGTTGCAGGAGACACCGGCGGCTTCATTAAAGGCAATCGGATCGATTTATTCTATGATACCAAAGACGAATGTATAACCTTTGGCCGTCAGGACGCTACTGTATATGTTCTTTCCAATGAATAATAATTTAACCGATATCCGCTATATTCGGGATCTGGCGGATCGCTATCATTTTCAATTTTCAAAATCGCTTGGCCAAAATTTTCTTGTCCGGGCAGACATTTTAGAGAAAACAATCGCATGTTGCGTCCCGGATGCATGCACAGGCGTTTTGGAGATCGGCCCTGGAATTGGTACCCTGACCTGTGCTTTGGCCTCCTGTGCCGGAAAAGTTGCCGCTGTAGAAATTGACCGCTCGCTTCTTCCGATCTTGGAAGAAACGTTAGGGGCAATGAAAAATGTCAGCATTATCGAGGCAGATGCATTAAAACTTGATCTGGATACGTTTTGTATAACACAGCTTCCATTTCCGCGCCGTATTGTTTGCGCAAATTTGCCTTATTATATTACGGCACAAGCAGTGGAAAAGCTGCTTTCCGCTCAACTTTTTGAATCGATAACGCTCATGTTGCAGTATGAAGCGGCAAAACGCATTTGTGCCATTCCGGGTGATCCGGCATATTGTGCATTGGCTGCTGTTGTGGATTTTTATGCGGAGCGTCGTATTGCCTTTACGGTCCCGGCAGACTGTTTTTACCCGCAGCCGGGCGTAGGAAGTGCACTCATTCATTTAAAAGCTCGCCCGCAATTACCGGCGGATGCGCACGATACTATACGTGTAATCCACGCGGCTTTTGCGCAACGCAGAAAAACGATGGCCAACGCTTTAGCCAATTCCGGACTCTGTACGCGAGCTTTTGCTGAGCAAGCACTTTTAGCTTCTGGATTTTCTAAAAGTGTTCGTGCAGAACAGCTTTCGGCACAAGATTTTGCACACATTTCCATATATCTACAGGAAAATATAAAAAAGGAGAATTTATAAAAACCTTGACAAATGGATTTATGTGTGTTAGAGTATTGGGGTACAGGAAAGAGGGAAGTTCTCTTCCCCACCCCGAGCGCCGCATAGGGGTTAATATTATGGAAGAATTCACTGGTAAGCAGTTGGTATACCGGTGGAGTTTTGTGCGGCGCGAAGGCGTCGTATTTTTTTTTTTTATTTTCAATTGGAGGTGTTTTGGCATCAGCAACGTAAAGCATCAGATTAACGAGGATATTCGGGATCGTGAAGTCCGTGTTATCGACGTTGATGGTTCACAGCTTGGTATTATGTCTGCCCGCGATGCGCAGGCTGTTGCCGCGTCCCGCAATCTTGACCTTGTTAAAATCGCCCCGCAGGCGGTCCCGCCTGTGTGCCGTGTCATGGATTACGGCAAATTCAGATTCGAGCAGTCCAAACGTGAAAAGGAAGCCCGCAAAAATCAAAAAATTGTGGAAACCAAAGAAATCCAGCTTAGTGTTGGTATCGGTGAACATGACATCGGCTTTAAGCTTAGCGCTGCGCGCAAGTTCTTAGAAGCGGGCAATAAGGTAAAAGTCTCTATCCGGTTCCGCGGCCGTGAAATGGCGCATACCGCCCTGGGCGAGGAATTGATGCTGGGCTTCGCGGACAAATGCTCCGACCTGTCTTCCGTGGAAAAAGCACCGAAGCTGGAGGGACGCCATATGCTTATGTTTTTGGCGCCGAAAACCACCAAATAAATCTGTCCAATACTTGAGAGGAGTTTTTCGATATGCCCAAGATTAAAACCCGCAGCGCAGTTGCAAAGCGCTTTAAAATTACCAAAAGCGGTAAGGTAAAGCATGCCCAAATGGGCCGCCGTCACAAGCTTACCACCAAATCGACCAAACGTAAGAGACAGCTGCGTTCCCCGGCTTACGGCGCGACCGCAATCGAAGCAAACATCAGAAAAATGATGCCTTACGCATAAGGCTGGTCATAAATTCGGAGGTAAAAGAAGATGGCTAGAGTTAAAGGCGCGATGATGACGCGCAAAAGAAGAAAGAAAATTTTAAAGCTTGCCAAGGGTTACTACGGCAGCAAACATAAGCTCTTTAAGACCGCAAATGAGCAGGTCATGAAGTCTCTGAAATATGCTTATATTGGCCGTAAGCAGAGAAAGCGTGATTTCCGTCGTTTGTGGATTACCCGTATTAGCGCACAGGCAAAAGTTAACGGTCTCAACTATTCCCGTTTTATGTACGGCCTGAAAAAAGCAGGTATTGAACTTAACCGTAAAATGCTTGCTGAGATCGCCGTTAATGATAAAGCTACCTTTGCCAAACTCGCAGAACAGGCTAAAGCCGCAATTGCATAAAAATTGACGATCCCCGCTGCGGTCTTTCCAGACTTGCAGCGGGGATTTTAGCCAGTATTATACAAATTCCGCTTCCAAATAGTTGATTTTCATACCTTGCGATGAAAACCGTTCTTCATATTCCGTCATGATATTGGCAATTGTTTCGTTGTGCAGATCCCGTGTGACAAAATTCAATTTCAGACCCGCAGCAGGCAATTCCAAAACGGAAAATTCAAACAGCTCGACATTATCCGTTTTAAAATAAAGACGTCCGCCCTGCCGTACCGCTTTTCGATACCGGGCAATAAAATCGCGATGGGTTAACCTGCGTTTTTCACGATGGCGCTTTGTCCATGGATCACAGAAATTAATATATAGCTCGTCTACCTCATCGCCGCTAAACCATTTTTCAAAATCCTGGATGTCCCCAACGATGAACCGAACATTCGCAAGTTCTTCAGCCGCAACTTTTTCCATCGCCATAACAACGGCGCCGCGCTCCCGTTCTACAGCAACGTAAAAATTTTCAGGATGCTGTTTGGCCATTTGCGTAATAAAACGTCCCTTCCCGCATCCGAGTTCTACACACAGGCGCTGCGTCAATGGGAACAGACTGCGCCAGTGTCCGCACATCGCTTCCGGATCGGCTATAGTAATACCGCTCTGCCGTTCCAAACGCGGTTCCAAATTTTTCTTTCTTCGCATTCTCATGCAAATGTTCTCCTTTGCTCATCAATCTGCAAAATCAGGTGATTTATGTTAAAGGTATTCAAATCTCAAACGACCATCCCTGCCGGCCCAGTAGAATGGCTAATTGCCGGGCTTGGCAATCCCGGTAAACAATATGAAAACACACGCCACAATGTCGGCTTTCTCGCATTGGACGTTTTGAGCATAAAACTCAACTGCGAAGTCAAAAAGCTCCGCTTTCGCGGCCTACTTGGTGAAGGGTACATCGGTGCACATCGCATTGCGCTTTTAAAGCCGCAGACCTTTATGAATGCCAGCGGCGAATCCATCCGGGAAGCACTGTCCTGGTACAAACTCCCGCCGGAACATCTGATCGTCCTGCACGATGACATCAACCTCCAGCCCGGGCGCATCCGTGTCCGTACCAAAGGCAGTGCCGGCGGACAAAACGGGCTGAAAAGTATTATTTATCAGACGAATTCCGACCAGTTTCCACGTGTAAAAATCGGTGTGGGCATGCCTAACCATGAAGGCTATGATCTGGCTGATTGGGTATTAGGCACATTCGATGCCGCAGACGGCCGAGCAGTGACCGATGCAATTCGCCGGGCAGCAGCTGCTGCCTGTGAAATTGTAGAGCATGGGCCTGCCAGCGCCGCCAACCTCTATAACCAGACGGTTTTTACCCCAGACGAGAAATAAGCCTTTGCACCGCTTCTCCCGCCAACATCAAGCCGGCGCAGCCCGGAACCCAGGATATGCTTCCGGGCGCATAGCGTCCATTTTCTGCGGTTACAGTACGCCGTGGCTCTTCACGGCTATATAATACCCGATGCGCGGCGACGCCGCGCTTTTTTAATTCTCTGCGCATTACCCGTGCAAGCGGACAGACAGATGTTGCATAAATATCGGTAAATTCCAATCGTGTTGGATCCAGTTTGTTGCCTGTACCCAGTGCAGAAAGGATCGGAATCCCACGTACATGCGCCTGGCAAATCAAATCGGTTTTTGCAGAAACCGTATCAATACAATCCAGGATAAAATCGAACTTTGTAAAAAAGAATGACTCCCGGCTGCTTTCCTCATAAAAAAAATCCAATACATGCAGCTGCGCTTGGGGGTGAATATCTGCAACTCGTTCTGCCAGAACTTCTGTTTTTTTTCGTCCAACCGTCGATTCCAGCGCACATAACTGCCGATTGATATTACCGACCGATACCCGGTCTGCATCCAGCAGCGTAATCTCCCCAACGCCGGCGCGGGCGATGGCTTCCAATGCATAGCTGCCAACTCCGCCCAGTCCGACGACAGCAACATGCGCATGCTCCAAAACCGTCAGCGCCTGCGTTCCCAACAGCATTTCTGTACGGCAGAATCTCTCATTATCTGGATAAGGCATATGGTATATACTCCGGACATTTTTTCTCAAGGAATACCGGCGCCAACCGGGCAAAACGTTGCAGGCCGTTTTCGCGTGGGACAGGTGGGTCTTCCTCTCCGATCAACGGGCGTGCATAACGGACAAAAGCATCGGTTACATCTGTACCGTCGCGCGTAATCCAGCATTTTGGCAGATAGCGTTCAGAATTGGCAATACTCGAAAGTGCAACCTTGTCATAAACAGGCCGGTAGCTTTCTCCCGGGGCACGCAGGATCGTTGCCATATAGCCTGTCCCCGCCTCCACTGCAATTTCTACAGCACGGCAGCCCAGCATTTGCGCTTCCTGAATATCAACCGTTGAAGCCAGCATAGAAACCCCGCGTTGAATGGTACCCGGAATTTGCCCGGTCGCCTGGCCGCGGGCCGGGAGATGATGCGCATTCAAATAATTAACCAGTGCCTGTGCAGCGGATATTGTGGATGCTCCGTATTCTATATGCCCAAATAAATCATGCCGCTCGCCAATCTCTCCGACGTCTAAGCCTTCGTTAACCACCGCAATACAACGGCCTGTACGACGCAGCTGCGCAAAAATTTTCTCAGCCGCACTTTCCAGCGTTTCCCCGGTTTCCGAAAACAACATACAAATTGGTGCGCGCCGCTGCGGATCGCCCAAACGCGCTGCAGCGGTAATAAAGCCCGCTTTTCTACCCATCGCCTGATAAACGCTGACACATTCGCTACGAGAAATCGCCCGGTTCTCCTCCTCCGCATTTTGCATGAGATAAGCCCAGAAACGAGCGCAGCTGCCATAACCGGGCGTATGGTCTATCAAAGTAAATTCTGCGTCCCCCAGATCATTATCGATCGTCTTGGGAATACCGGTAACCGTCAGCGCATATCCCTTTTGCTTGGCAAGCCGGGAAACCTTATCAGCCGTATCCATGGAATCGTTGCCGCCGATATAAAAGAAATATCCTATATCATGTGCTTGCAGCACTTCAACAATCCGGTTCAAATCCTCCTGTGCATCGTTTTTCAACTTGTACCGACAGGTTCCAATGGAACCGGAACATGGCGTATAGGGCAAACGGGCCAATTCCTGCGGGTCCTGTTCAAAAAGATCGAACATTTCTTCCATCAATACCCCTTCTATCCCATGCCAGGCCGCATACAGATGCGCAATGCGGTCCGGATAGGCTCGGCAGGCCTCAATTACGCCGTATAACGATGCATTGATAACCGGGCTTGGGCCGCCGGACTGCGCAACAAGCGCATTTCTTGCCATATGTCCACATCCTTTTTCAATAACCTCAGCTGGAAAAACTGCTTTGTCTTAAAAGCTGCGTCTTTCCCTCAAATTTTTTACCGAAACCAACGATCTTTTGTATTTTAACATAAAAAACCGGCAGTCGCAACCGCCGGTTTCCCAATTCAAAAATTAAAGCATAATTACAGTAAAATAGATTGCGAGGAAAAAAACCAACGCAACTACTGCATAGGCACAATAGAGAAAAAAGGTCGCGGGAATAAAAAACAGTGCGCACACTGCTACGGCAAGCATCGCCAATCCCAAGATTGCAGGCCGAAATTCCGCATCCTGCGGAAGAAAACGATACCGCACGCCCCGTACTGTAAGCGTACCGCCGCTTTGATCCATAAGTACAAAAAGCGCCAGCAAAACTGCTAAAATCAGCAAGATTACGATCTGTGCCGCATAAAAGCCCCCGGAACCCACAGCATAGCGCGCATAACGCCAAATATATAGCGCAATGCCTGCGCCCATCAACGCTACCGTGAAAAATTCCCGGCGATAAATCATATACACCAGATAAAGTACACAAACAACCGGGATAAAAACATATAGAAATTTAGACGAGGACAAATAATTGGTGTAGGCCATCTCATAGCAGGTAAACCCTGTAAGCGCCGCCCATCCAGCAATAAAAGCGCCCGTAAAAACCCGTTTCGGCCGCTCACCGTTTTTTCTTCGATCCACAATTTCCTTTACAATTCCCAAAACTGTTACCGCAACCATTATAAACATCCAAACTTTTGTTGCAGTATAGAAAAATGGAAAAGCGCCCGACGCGGCATATCCCCAACGGATTCCCATAACCAACATAAATCTATGCAGGCAATACATAATGTTACCATCATCTTATTGGTCAGCAAATCGTTTTCTGCTGTCCGTCTTTCATTATCCGGCAAAATTCCCACGTACCTTTCCTGTTTTTTCAACAAAACTGCTTCACACTGGTTTATCGGATGTATTTTAGCAAAAAACTCGAAATTTGTCCACATTCCTGTGAGAACCTCTAAGTCTTTTCTGTTGAAAGCCTTCTTTACAAATGTTATAATAGGCAAAGCTGAAGGCTTTTTCAGCAACAGGAATGAAACTACAAAGGCATTTGAGCCGGAATCTGGAGGAACTATGGAGTTTTTTGAAGTAACGATTCAAACAACCAGCCAAGGTATTGATACGCTTGTCAGCGCATTGGAAGATCTGGGTATCCGCGGGTTTGCGATTGAGGACAGCAATGATTTCAACGAATTTTTGGAAACTGTGACGCCCCACTGGGACTATGTTGATGATTCCCTGATGAAACTGCGCGACCTGCCTACCCGTATTAAGATCTATCCGGAAAAAAATGCGCAAGGTGAAGCGTTGCTGCTTTCCGTGCAACAAATGTTAGACGATTTAAAACGACAGGATGTTTCCGGAATTTTGGGAAATTTAGAATTAAAATTTTCAACAGTCCGTGATGAGGACTGGGCAAACAATTATAAAAAATATTTCAAACCTTTCCCCGTTGGAAACAGACTGCTCATCAAACCTTCCTGGGAAACCATCGCCGATGCACAAGGCCGGTCCATTCTGGAAATTGATCCGGCTTCTTCCTTTGGAACCGGTTCCCATGAAACTACGCGCTTATGTTTGGAACAACTGGAAAGCTGTATTAAACCGGGATACAACGTTTTGGATATGGGTTGCGGCAGCGGTATCCTTTCTGTTGCCGCGTTGCTGCTCGGCGCCGGGCATGTCCTGTGCATCGATATTGACGAAGGATGTCTTAAAACAACCCATGAAAACATGGAGCGCAATGGATTTGATGACTCCTATTACGACGGCTATTGCGGCAATGTTCTGACAATGCCCTGGTTAGATAAAAAAGTACGCGAAAAAAAATATAACCTGATTGTTGCCAACATTGTCGCCGATGTTATCATTGCCATGCGCCAACTCTTTCATGATTGTCTGGCAGAGCATGGAACGTTATTATGTTCCGGAATTATCGGCCCGCGCGCACAGGAAGTCCGCCAAAAGCTGGAGGAAATCGGCTTTACCGTATGTGTCCGAGAGGAAAAAAACGACTGGGTATTATACAAACTTACGCTCTGACGTAAGCCTTTTCTACCTCTGCGATAAATTCACGATGGAAACCGCCTTCCCCGTAAATTTCCTGATAAATCTCTTGATCATAAAAATTTTCTTTGCTGAAGTTGTGCGCATAAAGCTTTCTACACACCAAGCATAAAACCGCTTCTTCATAGGCTATGCCATGGGGGAAAAATACGGGAGTAAATCCGGAAGCGTGCATCTTATCCATATCCCGTCCCGATTGGGAACCGAGAACCATTAACTGCGGACGCATCTTTTTTTCAAAGAAACAAACGGTAAAATAATCACTTTTGTCCATAAATTCAAAGGTGTAGCGGCTATCACGTACAAACACCTGTGTCACAGGCTTTCCCCACAATTCTCCAAAACAGCCCCAGCTAACCGTCATACTGTTAAAATCTTCCCTTGTCCCGGCCGTCAGCAACCCCCAGGCATCCCGATACAGACGGGCAGGATCGAGAACCAGCTCGTTTAATGCAACTGCACGCAATTGACTCATCTTTCTTCTCCTTTACTGTTTTTTATACGCTCTCTCTTCGTTATTTTCTACTATACTATGCCCCAGCGCAAATTGCAATAGTCCCGGATTCAGGAGCCGTATAAAATCAGATGATCTTCGGATTTTCCAATATCGTATACTGGCCAATTCTCAGCTGACTTTCAAGAAAAACCGCCTTTCCGGAAGATTATACCCCGGAAAGACGGTTCCATTTTTATTCAGAATCTGCCGTTTAAAGGCTGCGGCGGGCTTTCATTTCCGCCCAATCTGTGCGGGACAGGAGCACCTGACGTGGTTTGGCACCATCGGAAGGGCCAATAATCCCGCGGCTTTCCATCTGGTCAATCAGGCGGCCGGCACGTGCATAGCCAAGTTTCAGCTTACGCTGCAACATAGACGCTGATGCCTGACCGGACTGTATTACAAGATCGATGGCTTCATCCAGGCGGTCATCCGCCTCTTCATCCTCCTCATACAGACTGCCTTCTTCGCTGGCGCTACGTTCCATATGATCCAGGATCTCCTGTGAATACTGCGCCGTACCCGACTGCTTAATATATTCTGTAACCGCTTCCACCTCTGCAGCGGACAGATAGCAGCCCTGCACACGCAAGGGTTTGGGAATACCCAGCGGATTATATAACATATCCCCGCGTCCGATCAGCTTCTCCGCGCCGTTCTGGTCAAGAATAATCCGGGACTCAATCTGAGAGGCAACGGCAAATGCAATACGGGATGGAATGTTGGACTTCATCAGGCCGGTCAAAACATCCGCAGAAGGGCGCTGTGTTGCAATAATCAAATGCATTCCAGCCGCACGCGCTTTCTGTGCAATACGGCACACGCTTTCTTCGATTTCCTTTGCAGCCATCATCATCAAATCTGCAAGTTCGTCGATAATAATTACCACCCGCGGAAGCACCTCTTCTCCGCGTTTGCTGGCAATGCTGTTATATGCGTCCAGATCCCGCGCTCCCAATTCAAACATACGCTTATACCGGCGCTCCATTTCCATAACTGCCCAGTTCAGCGCTCCGGCTGCTTTCTTGTAATCAGTTACAACCGGTACCAACAGATGCGGAATACCGTTATAATTGCCCAATTCTACCATCTTCGGGTCAACCATAATCAGACGCACTTCATCCGGCGAAGCGCGATACAGCAGGCTGATGATGATCGAATTGATGCACACCGATTTACCGGACCCCGTTGTACCTGCTATCAGCATATGCGGCATTTTAGCGATATCGCCAATGATACTCGCCCCCGTGATATCTTTTCCAAGGGCAAACGCAAGTTTGGATTTGTTCTCGCTCATTGCGCGCGAGGTTAACACTTCACGCAAAAATACAGTTTGTACGACTTTATTCGGCACCTCGATACCAACAGCAGACTTGTCTGGAATTGCAGCAATTCGTACGCCTGACGCTCCAAGCGCCAGAGCTATATCATCCTGAAGCGCCGTAAGACGCGATATTTTAACGCCGCGATCTAACAGGATTTCATAACGGGTAACCGAAGGTCCACGGATTACGTTGCTGATCTGCGCCTGTACGCCAAAACTTTGCAAGGTATCCGCCAGCTTATGGGAACGTGTTCGCAGTTCTTCACTGACATCGTCGGTAGCCGTAAAACTCTCCTCTTTTAGCAGCTCGACCGGAGGGAAATCATAGCTGGCTTTGGCAAGTTCCTCTGGAATCGGCGATGCAACCGTTTCCGTCACAAGCTGATGCGTATCCAACACATTCGGTTCCGGATCGGAACATGCGGATACTTCTTTGGCTGGCAGCGGTGTACGCTGGTCATCTCCTGTCTTATGGTTAATCTTTTCCTCCGGCCATCTCTCTTCTTGGGAACCATTCGATTCTTCCCGCTCAGACGGCATTTCTTTATCCATTACAGTATCCGGGGTTTGTGCATCCTGCACGCTGTAGGCGTCCGTTACAAGTCCTATACGTTCTTCCATCGCTTCTTCATCGCTCAGCGGCTGCGGCTCCAGTTCCGATAAATCCGGAAGTGGCGCCGTATTTTCCAGCACAATCGGTTCCAATATCTGCGAAGCCGATGTAGTAGGTGCAGCGGCGTTCACCTGCGTTGTTTCTCTTTCCAATTCCAACAATTCTTCGAGCGGTAACGGTGTGCTTTCCGGTTGCGATTCCGCTTCCTTTGCCGCCTGTGCCGGCGAAGTTTTAACAGGTCTTGTATTGGTTTTTACCTCCTGTATAACAGGCGGTGCATCATCAAGCGGTATGTCAATCAGGCGGCGCTTGCGTTTTTTCTCCAATTCGGCTGTCTGTTCTTCATTTGCTTGCCGTTTTTCAGCTTTTATTTCCTGCGCCGGCGGTTCATGATGAACCCTGGGCAAATTGTCCGTATTTTCATATTCATACTCTTCTCGGATAAAACGCTTCTTCTGTGATTCTTCCCGGATATCCACAAAAAAATCGATTATATCGCTGACACGAATATTGATACAGCGCAACATGGCATAAGCCAGTAAGATAAATACCACGACAATCGACAAGACATTACTGATACCCGCCGCCATCAGTGCCGCCAATCCGCCAGATATAACGCCTCCTGATGCCCAAGTTTTTCCCGTTTGATACAAAGTCGGAATCACGTGTGCGTCCAACACGACATCAGCAAAAATCAGATGTGCAAGCATTCCCACAAGTACCGGAAGCATCAAAACGCAGGCAAGCTGCACCGCTATCGGCTTCCCATGTGCAAACACAATGATTACACAGCTGGCCAACACAGAAAACGGCAGGATGTACGCCCCGAATCCAAAAAGCCCCTTCAAGAAATTTGAAAGCGGTGTCAAAATTCCACCATCAACCCCCAACATAGCAAAAAGCAGGATCAGGGAAAGAAAAAAAGTTACCACAACCCATACTTCCCGATGCTGATCCCGTTTTACCGGTTCCTGTATTTTTTGTTTTCCTGTCGTATTTTTCGAGCTTCTTTTGGGCTGCGCATTTTTTTTCGGCGCAGCTTTGCGTTTCCTCGTCGTGTTTTTCTCGGAAACGGCGGTTTTCTTTGCAGCAGTTGCCATACTTTTCCTTTCTTTATTCATACCGGCGCAACAGGCCGTCAACAAAATCCATTTACAATAAAACACGCCGGATACTTCCGACGCTTTTTCCCTCAAATAGCAAAATCTGATTTGCATTCTTATTTTACATGTTTTACAACACGAAGTCAATCAAAAAATACGGAAAAAGTCTTGGATTTCAACCGGTTCTTTCACTTCACTGGGATATGAATGCCATAGTTTTATGTCTTTTTACGAAAAACTGCTCTTTTCTACATTTTCTTTCATGGCACTGGTAAAAACACACAGATAAGGGTTCTAATTTATTTATCCAATCCCACCGCCAATACAAAAACCGCTTTTGAGGAAATCAATCCCTAAAAGCGGTCTCTAAAGACATATTTAAATACTTACAGCTTCCGGATCTTTGATAAAATCTCCACACCCTTGGAGGACAACGCTTCTAACCGGCTATTGACCTGCACGGTTGGTAACACTTCCGTCAAAAATCCTGCTGAATCCCCGCAAATACCGAAAGGCTGCGCATCCGGGAAAGCCTTTTGGAATCGGACAGCATCTTGTGCATGTACACGGATAAAATAGGCCAGATTCATTTCGTCGAGATCGGCAACATAATCTGCACGTCCCTCTGACCAACTTGCTGTACAACAGGTACCCTGTCTGCGAACAATATCCAAAATATCACCGGTCACGGCGCTCGCAGTAGGCAACTTGCCAGCCCCGCTACCATAAAACATCGTTTCACCTACGAGATCGCCATTGACGCAAATCCCATTGAAAACACCGGAAACTGCGGCAATCGGGCGCGTCTTTTCGATCAGATGCGGTGCAACAAGCGCATAAATCTTACCGTCCGCACGTTTTACCGCACGTCCCAGCAATTTAACTACATAACCATTTTGCCGGGCAAATTCCGTATCCGCCACAGTTATCCGGCGGATCCCTTCGGTATAAATCTGCGCGGGGGAAACATTTACGCCAAATGCAAGATCCGCCAAAATGGCAATTTTACGGCAAGCATCGATACCGTCGATATCTGCCTGCGGATTGGCCTCTGCATATCCCAAAGCCTGTGCTTCCCGCAATGCTTCCTCAAATCCTGCATTTTCACCAAACATGCGGGTAAGGATATAATTTGTCGTACCGTTTAAAATTCCATAAATTTCTCGGATATGGTTGATCGCAAGACACTGCGTAAGGGGACGGAGAATTGGAATTCCGCCGCCAACCGCAGCTTCGAAAAGGTAGTTGACACCTTTTTCCTTTGCAATCTGCTGAAGTTCATATCCTTTTTCAGAAACCAGCTCTTTATTAGACGTTACGACATTCTTTCCTGCCAGTAGTGCCCGGCGCGTATAATCATAGGCTACCCGCTGGCCGCCAATTGTTTCAACAACAATAGATATTTCCGGATCCTGCTCTACCACGGCAAAATCTCGGACAACCCGATCGCAATATGGACTTGCTGACAGATCCGCAATATCTACGATATATTTCAATTCAATTTTTTCTCCGGTTGCCTGCACGATTTTGTCCTGATTTAACTCAATTGCCTGTGCAACGCCGGAACCTATGTTCCCAAATCCCAAAATCGCGATTTTTATCATTTTTTCCACATCCCTTTTGCCATTTTCATCCTTTAAAGGCCGGAAAAACAGCCAGTTCATTTTACTTTAACGATGCAATTCGATAGAATCGTACTATTTTAACATAATTTGCTACATATTGCAATCCCCAGAATACAGCGACCTCACCTTATTCCCATAAATTCCTGTTTTTCGACTTCGGTATAGGGATCCCTTCGTTTTTCCTGCGCTTGATCATACGCTTGTCTGCTATGTTTCAACGTTCAAAAAGCAAAACGCTTTCTGCGCCTTATATGGCCTGCAAAAAGCGTTTTCCCATCCAATTCCATATGAATTTTACGAATTGTTCTTCGGTGTGGTCGCTTTATTCAGAAACATGGTAATCAGAATGATCACGCCGATTACAATTAAGATTCCGGCCATACCCACCAGCATATAATATAAATTATCTATAAATGCCATCGGATTAAATTTCATATGCGCGCTCCTTTACATAAAGAAATTCAGAATCAAACCACCTGCGATTACTGACGCAATCTGTCCCGAAACATTTACACCAATCGAATGCATAAGCAGGAAATTCTGCGGGTCTTCTTTCAATCCCATCTTATGCACCACACGTCCGGACATTGGGAATGCGGAAATTCCCGCCGCACCAATCATAGGATTAATCTTCTGCTTCATAAACAGGTTCAGGAACTTCGCAAATAGTACACCGCCTGCCGTATCAAAGATAAACGCGACGAGTCCAAGCCCAAGAATCAGCAAAGTTTCTGGGCGCAAGAAGCTTTCTGCCTGCATCTGCGATGCAATGGTAATACCGAGGAAAATTGTAATCAAATTTGCCAATACTTTTTGTGCTGTCTCCGACAGGGAGTTAAGCACGCCGCATTCACGAATCAGGTTGCCAAACATCAAAAAGCCGATCAATGATACAGATGCCGGCGCAACAATACCCGCCACCAGGGTAATAATAATCGGGAAAAGAATTTTAGTCAGTTTGGAAACCGGTCTCTGTGCGTATGGCATCCGAATCAAGCGCTCTTTTTTGGTTGTTAACAGCTTGATTACCGGCGGCTGAATAATGGGTACCAGCGCCATGTAGGAATACGCAGCCACCATAATGGCGCCAAGATATTTGGACTGCAGCTTCTGTGCCACAACAATAGAGGTCGGGCCATCCGCGGCACCAATGATTGCAATACTGGCTGCATCATTGATATCAAAAAACATGGAGGCAAGACAAAGTGTAAGGAAAATACCAAACTGTGCTGCTCCGCCGAAAATCATCAGTTTCGGATTGGATAAAATCGGACTGAAATCGATCATTGCCCCGATTCCGATAAACAGAATCAACGGAAATAATTCATTCGATATTCCAGCCTCAAACAATGTACTCAGTGCACCCTCCTGCACGCTTCCATCCGCCAAAACCTGATTGATTGCACCAGACAGGGGAAGGTTGACTAAAAGCGTGCCAAATCCAAGCGGCAGAAGGAGTGTTGGTTCCATTTCTTTCTTGATCGCAAGATAAATCAAAATACCGCCAATGAGCCACATTACCACATGCTGCCAAGAAAGTTGCAGCACATTTTCGTATAGAATTTCCATTTTTCCTCCAAATCAACCAAATATTGAGAAACCAAGGAACAGAGTGGACATCAGAGAAGCCACCAGAGATACAACTGTGATCTGCGTATTAATTGAAGGGCCGGCCGTATCCTTAAAAGGATCACCCACGGTATCCCCGACAACTGCCGCCTTATGTGTATCCGAACCTTTGCCGCCTTCATGGCCCGACTCCACATATTTCTTCGCATTATCCCAAAGGCCACCAGCATTCGACATAAACAAGGCAAGCAACAAACCGCTGACGATATTTCCCACAAGGAAGCCGCCTATTGCAGAAACACCGCCGATAAACCCAACCAGAATTGTAGACACAATTGCCACAAGGCCCGCTGGAATTAACTCACGTAATGCACCCGCCGTCGCAATATCAATGCACTTGTCATATTCCGGATCTTCCGTGCCGTCTTTCAGTCCCTTAATCTCACGGAACTGCCGATGTATTTCTTTTATCATACGTTGGGCATTTTTGTCAACCCCCAACATCAACATAGCTGAAAAAATTGCGGGAATTGCCGCGCCGATCAACAAGCCAAAAAATACGGTAGGATTCATAATATCAAATCCGGACAGCCCGGCCACACCAGTTTCTGCTGCTGCGACATTTACTTCGTTCATATATGCCCCAAGCAAGCTAATTACTGTCAGCCCAGCCGCCGCAATCGAAAAGCCCTTTGTAACAGCTTTTACCGTATTCCCGGCACTATCCAGTTCATCTGCAATCGCAATCGTATCTTCTCCAAGGCCGCCCATTTCTGCAAGCCCCCGTGCATTATCTACAATCGGGCCGTATGCGTCATTCGAAATAATCATGCCGACAATACTAAGCATCCCAACTGCGGACATCGCAATCCCAAACATTGCATAACCATCCCCTAGCGGCGCACACAGTTGATATGCAGCTAATGCAGATATTGCAATACCGACCATAGCGGGCAGCGAGGATATAAAGCCATATGAAACACCCGAAAGAATTGTAAATGCAGGACCGGATCTTGATGCTGATGCCACCTTCTTAACGATCGGCTTAGAATCATCGGTAAAATAGTCTGTCGCAATCCCAATGATGACACCCACAAATAAACCTACCGCCGATGCACCCCAGATCCGCCACTCAAAGCCATCGACCAATGCAGTTGCTGCCGCTGTCAGAATAAGGAATACTGCAGTTGTAACATAGGTGGATGAATTCAGCGCTCGCGTCGGATTCCCCTTTTTACCAAGTTTTGCAGTTGCAATTCCGATAATTGACGCGATCAAGCCTAATGCTGCATAGCAGAAAACCATTGCCGTATTGACTACACCGCCCGCACTGTCCAACGTAGCCGCAAGCACCAATGCAGAAACCATAGAAGCCACATTGGAATCAAACAGATCGGCACCCATACCGGCAACATCACCGACATTATCACCGACGTTATCCGCAATAACCGCCGGGTTACGCGGGTCATCTTCCGGTATGCCCAGTTCCACTTTGCCTACCAAATCCGCGCTGACATCTGCTGTTTTCGTAAAAATACCGC
>CALWJF010000109.1 GCA_944380935.1 uncultured Clostridia bacterium | reverse complement strand
GCTCTGACGGGGCAAATTGAACACCGACAAATACAGCGAAAACCGCAAGAAACGACTTGTTTCCTGCGGTTTTTGCTATTTTTATACACTTTTCCGGCGACCGGGCTTGTATCAAAGATTGCGTCTTTATAGAACCGGCATGCTGCACACATAATTTTATACAAATCTATATTTTTAATCCTCTAATCGGCTATGATTCGAAAACAAGCTGCTGCGCATAAAAATCCAGCCCGTAACGATACACCTTTCCACATTCTAGAAAGCCGTTTTTTCGATAAAGTCTCTGCGCTACAATGTTTTGACAGGCAACAAGCAGGCGTACCCCGTCACAGCCATACGCTTTGGCAGTCGAAATGCATGCTTGCAACATTTGTGTACCCAATCCTTTTCTTTGCAACGTGTCCCGGACACCAATACGTGCCAATTCCCAAGGAGTTTGCAGAAAGACCGGCCAATCAAGATCATCCAGCTCAGCAAATGGCCCGATAGAGGCTACTGCAGCAATTTGTCCGCTTTCTTCCCGCAGGCAATATAACGCATGTTGGGAAATATCAGAAGATATGGTTTCCATATTGGGATAAAATTCATCCCACGTGCATCCGGGAGTATGCAGAACAGATCGATAGAATGTAAGTATTTCGTTGGATTCTGACGTTGAGACAGATGAAAATTTATATAAATCCATAGCAAGACCTCAACTATATTGCAAAAAGTTTGAAATCAGCAGTCCAAAAACTGCTCTTTCAGATTTCTTTCACCATAAACAATTCTGCAGGTTGTGCATATTGCGCTATATCTATCGTCATGCATCCGCAATCGCGATAACCAAGTTTTCGATAAAAATGCTGTGCCTGTTCATCTACCTGCGTTGTGGTAAGCAACATACCATAACCGCGTATGTGCATTTCCTGTTCCCAAAACTCCATTGCTTGCCGGCCGTAACCTTTTTGCCGGCTTCCTGCTTCCAAATAAATCATAGTCAAACAGGGAACATTATCCCAAAACATACCATAGCGCAGGATGCCAATCGGCCGTAGCCCGTCACGCAGAATATAATAACGGTGCTCATATACTTTGTATAGAAATTCTTCATAGGAAATATGTGCATCAAATTCAGCACAAAGTGCATAATCTTCTTTCGTTGCAAACACAATCGACAGCATTGTACTTTATCCTTTCTTTCAATGCAGAGGTCTCCCGAACCATATCTTACATTCAAACCTGATTGAACATCCGAAAAAACCATCTTTCAATTCTCAATTATAAAATATTGCTTTCCTGCAGACAGCACATCATTATTTCCTACACAATATAGTCAAACTGATAGCCCTCAACGTCTACCGTATCTCCTTCAGAAATTCCAAGTTCTTCGAGTTTTTCATACACACCTGCTTCGTGCAGTGCTTTATCAAAAAACATACGGGACTCATAATCACTGAAATTGACGCTGCGAATCAATTGCTCCAGCCATGCGCCCGCGACATAATAAATACCATCTTGTACGGTAATTTCCACTTCTCGATTTGTCTGCGGATCTGTCTGCGGCGGAATATATTCCGGTTCAAAGATAAGAACCGGAGGAAGCTGTTGGAGCCGGCGCGCACAAGCATGAACCAGCTCACGCGTACCTTCCGTTGTAAGCGCACTCATTTCATAATATTCATACCCGCGCGCCATGATATAGTCTCGAAATTCGGCATGTTTCTCTTCGTCCAATATTGTGTCTATTTTATTCGCAACGACAATTTGCGGACGTTTTGCCAACGCTTCACTGTATATGGCCAGTTCATGATTTATGGTTTCAAAATCCTCTATTGGATTTCGGCCTTCTATCCCAGAGACATCTACAATATGCACCAACAGCCGGCATCGTTCAACATGGCGCAAAAAATGATGTCCAAGGCCGGCTCCGGTACCTGCACCTTCTATCAAGCCTGGTATATCTGCCGCAACAAACGATGTGGATTCATCCACCGCAACAACGCCGAGATTGGGTACCAAAGTTGTGAAATGATAGTTGGCAATTTTAGGACGCGCCGCAGAAATAACCGACAATAATGTTGATTTCCCCACATTTGGGAAACCCAAAAATCCTACGTCAGCTAAAAGCTTCAGCTCAAGGATCAGTTCAAAACTCTCCCCAGGCAGTCCGGGACGAGCAAAACGGGGAGTTTGACGGCGTGCATTCGCAAAATGCGCATTTCCCCATCCCCCACGGCCACCATGTGCAACAATAAACGGCTCATTGCTTGAAATATCCTGGATCAAGGCACCTGAATTGGCCTCACGCACCAACGTACCACGAGGTACACGGACAACGACATCTGCACCACGTTTTCCATAACAACGGCCGCCCCGCCCATTTTCTCCATTCCCTGCTACATATTTTCTTGTATAGCGAAAGTCCATCAAAGATGACATATGATTATCAGCCACAAAAACGATATTCCCGCCGTCTCCGCCGTCACCTCCATCCGGACCGCCATTGGCTATATATTTCTCCCGATGGAATGATACCGCCCCATCTCCACCGCGTCCGGCAAAAACGCGAATCTTAACTAAATCTACAAACATCACTTTCTCCGTTTTCTCTATATAATTTGCTCTATTCCTGGCAGATCATCTGCGCGCCGATATATTTTACAATCTGGTGTACGAATCAAACACCCATAATCCACCAGATCCCGACGCACCAACACATAATCTTCAAATGCAATCCACTGCCGTATACAAGCGTTTACCTCTAGTTCCGTATAAGTGCGCCCTGTCTGAAATTTCTCTGCAAGATAAAGTGTTGCATAAACACGTTTTTTCAATTTCGACGGGTAACGCACAACTCGGCCATCAGAATCCAAAAGCCCGGCAACCATTTTTAAATTACTTTTTTCCTCCATAGTATAACCCTTATTTCCCTCCGTTACAAAGCAGAAATGATTAAAAATTATATTTGTCTTACAAAACAGTATTAAAAAAGCCGGCAGGATTTCCCCGCCGGCTTTCAAATCCAATTTACTGCTCTACTGCGTAAACCGATACCTTTTTACGGTCACGACCAACACGTTCAAAACGAACAGTGCCGTCAATCAGCGCAAAAAGCGTATCATCATTGCCACGACCAACATTATTGCCCGGATGGATCTTTGTGCCGCGCTGCCGAACGAGAATATTGCCGGCGAGGACAAATTGCCCGTCCTGACGTTTTACGCCCAGACGCTGTGCATTCGAATCACGGCCATTTTTTGTAGAACCAACACCTTTTTTATGTGCAAAAAACTGAATCCCTAATTTCAACATGGTGACACCTCCGAAATTTTTAAAAAGCGGGGATATTCTCCCGAAAGCCGGGTAAGATAGATCTTCAAAGCTTCTATAGGCGCCTGCGCTTGCGGATTTGCATCTTGCAATCTGACCGAAACGCACGCAGTCTTTGCATCAATCTCAACCTTTGTATTCAAAGACAGAATATCTGTCAGCTGGCATTCCGTCAGCTCAACAGATGCTGATACTGCCGCGCAGACGATGTTTTTTCCTTGCGGCGCATTACCAGCATGTCCGCATGCAGAAAAACCGACATACCCCTGCGCCGTACGGAAAAACGTAATATTGGTCATTACATTACGATTTTATTGATCTGAACCTTCGTATAGGGCTGTCTATGGCCCTGGCGACGACGATAATTTTTCTTGGATTTATATTTAAACACCAAAATCTTCGAACTCTTTCCGTTTTTCAAAACCGTGCCTTCTACCTTCGCGCCTGCAACATACGGAACGCCTACTTTTGTCTCACCGGCTTCTCCACATACGAGAACCTTATCAAACGTAACAGTGTCGCCCTCATTTACCTCAAGCTTTTCGATATAAACAATTTCGCCTTCGGCTGCTTTGACCTGCTTTCCGCCGGTCTGAAATACTGCATACATAATACAAACCTCTCTTCTACTTTAGAGTCACGCTTCAGAAGGTGGCTTCCAATTCAAAAAGCAGCTTATTACCTTCTAGAATGCGGCCTTTAGAAGTATAACACAAACGTGGAAATCTGTCAACAGATTTCCACGTTTTTTCATTTTCAGGTTCACTCTATATAAATTTGCATATATCCATCATAAAATTCAATTGCACTGAGTTTATATCCATATTGTTGTGTATAATTATCCAATGCAAGACTAAAACTATTCGTCAATGCGGATGGAATCAAGGCCACCGGAATAGTAATATCCTGAACGCGAAGGCTTTCCGGCGATATATGGAGCTTTCCATCTGCTGCATTATACGAAAGTGTGATGCTCGCTTCAGCCTGAATCTGCTCCGGTGCAAGCTTCAGCAACAATACCTGCACACCCTCCAGAGCGCTTTCATTCTCTTCTACGTATTCCAGAAATGCATCCCGTTCTAATACTGCTTTTACTTGTGCAACAGCATCAGAGGATATTGTTAAACTCTCCAACGTCATCGGAAAACTTTTATTTAGTTCTTCCTGTAAAAGCTCAAGCAATTTTTCCTGTGTTAATTCAATTTTAATAACATTTGCATCCGGCAAATTCTCAAATACTGTACTCCCCGCTTCGCCTGGTGTCTTATCTATATTCTCGGGCAAATCCATCTGCTCTTGCATATTAGAAGTCTCATCCTCTTTGGGCGTATAACCCAATCGTTCGAGCAGCGTATCAATCATATCCGGTCCACGGCCTCCTGACGAAGAATCCACCATTTTATAAATCAAACAAATGCAGGCAATAAGCACCACTAAAAAAATAACAGCGCTTAAACAACCGCCTCTCGATTTTTTCAAGTACACCACCTCTTGGAAAAGATATGCACATTTGATATTTGTTATGCATACATTGGTTTTTTATTTTTTATAAAACAATAAATGCCGCTATTTAAGCGGCATCTATTTTAAGACAAAAAACCTTTATAGCAGAAACTCAGATGTTTTTTTACATGTCTCTACTTTTTATGCAGCTAAAAAAACCTAAAACACCCTTGGCTTTGAATCTTAATCCAGGTATTTTCCTAAATATTTTTCTGCTTCTTCCCGCTCACAAGATAACATGATGGTAAAACGCACACCGTATTTTTCACTAAATGCTTCCAAATTATCCAAAAGCCGAGCGAACTCGGACAAATCATCTGTACGGGCAGCTTTTTGCAAGCTATCAACAAACATATGTGTAATATCGAAATTTTGAGAATAGATTGCGCATACAAAAGCAAAAAATGCATCTACACCCGGAGCAATCGGATATTCACAAATATCTACTAAACGAGCCGCATATTTTATATTGTATGTAAGATTGCGTCCACCCTCAATACACACGACGCTACCATTTTCTTCTTCGCATGCCTTGTTGACCATATCAATCAGCAGCTTTGTTTTGCCAGAGCCTTTATGCCCAACAATTAAATTAATCAATTTTTCTACCTCCCTATTATGCTTTTATGAATCTTATATAAAAGCTTTTTGATGGAAACAAAAGAGGCCGTCCCGCCTCTGTGTATTTTTAGTATACCATAAAAAAAGGTTAGGGGCAATGCGTTTTCTGCATTTTTTTGTCCGCCTGATTTTTTCAGGCGGACAAAACCGACTTATCTCATCATAAGGCTTTGCAAAACTTCAGAATATATATCCATTATGCCCCGTTTTTCAATAGCATATTTGGCCTGAATCGGCACTTCTTTAAGGATTTCCCCTTGTTTCACATATCGTAACGTTCCAATTTGTTGACCTTTTTCTATTGGCGCCGTCAATACTGGTTCCAAAACAATCTGTTTTTCAATCAACTGCGCCTCTGCTTTGTTAACTAACAGACAGGCATCGTCTGTAATTTCTCCAATACATTGTTCTTCCTTACCCAGTACAACCGGAATCGGCTCAGGCGCTGCGTCGTCATCTCCATAGCGAATCAATGCATAATTGGCAAATCCATAGTTCAGCAGCCCGGAAGCATCAGCATTTCGATGCGCAGAACTGTCTGAATGCATGACGACTGCTATCAGTTCCATTCCTCCGCGATTTGCACTAGCTGAAACACAATAGCCCGCTTTTGAAGTAAATCCGGTTTTAAGTCCGGTCGCACCATCATAAAAGCGTACCAGCTTATTGGTATTTGTCAGTCCAAACTGACCGTTTCGTACAGTATCCATCCAGATTGTCGTATAGTCGCGAATTTCTTCATGACGCAATAATTCCCGAGACATTAATGCTATATCATATGCCGAAGTGTAATGGGTTTCCGAGTCCAAACCGCAACAATTATCAAAGTGGGTATCTGCCATTCCCAGTTGCTGAGCCTTTTGATTCATCTGATCCACAAACGCCTGTTCGCTTCCGCATATGTGCTCCGCCATCGCTACACAGGCATCATTTGCTGATGCAACTGCTATGGATTTGAGCATATCTCGTACACTCATTTGTTCCCCGGGCGCCAGATAAATCTGTGAACCGCCCATTTCCGCAGCATGCGCGGATGCCGTTATCATTTCATCCAGTTCTATTTTTCCGCTTTCCAAAGCTTCTACTGTCAAAAGCATCGTCATAATTTTGGTTACACTTGCAGGTGCTAAACGCTGATGCGCATCTTTCTCATACAAGACCTGACCGGTACTGCTTTCAATCAGGATTCCTGAAGGCGCTTCAATCTGTGCACCGCCTTCGGCAAAAGCCGCTACGCTCAATAGCGCTATCATCGTCAGAAATAGTACAACTTTTTTCATAAACACCACCGATTTCTTAAATTTCGTCCAAAATAACAAGCTTATCTTTTCTTTTTCACTGTTTTTTATGCGTTTATTCCGTACAGAATCTCTTGTGAATCAATTGAAAATAATATATAATGATTGTTATATTGGTGCTATTGTCGGATTTTTCCGGTTGCAGGAAATACATGTTATGGATACTGAAGAATTATGAATATTGCTTTCTATACTTTAGGTTGTAAAGCCAATCAGTTTGATACACAAGCAATGGAGACACTTGCAGCTTCGCGTGGACATTCTATTGTCCCTTTTGAAACGCATGCGGATGCCTATGTAATCAATACTTGTACAGTCACTGCAGAAAGCGATCGGAAAAGCAGGCAGATCATCCGGGCGGCGCGGCGGCGCGTACCGCAGGCAATTATTGCAGTATGCGGTTGCTTTGCACAAGTTTCTCCTGATGCCGCATATGCATTGGGCGCTGATCTCGTTTGTGGAACACGTGAGCGGGCAGCATTTCTAGATTTATTAGAGTCCGTTTATGCAAATAAAATCCCACGCTGTGCTGTCCAACCATATACACCCGGGCTTGCTTTCGAGATCCTTCCGGCGGGTGGATATGCCGGACGCACACGGGCTTTATTAAAAATTGAGGAGGGTTGCGATAACTATTGCAGTTATTGTATCATTCCTTTTTCCCGTGGACATGTTCGATCTCTGCCACTCGCTGATGCTTGTGAAGCTGTTCGCAAATTGATGCAAGATGGTTATCGAGAAATTGTATTAACCGGTATAGAAATTTCTTCTTACGGGTATGATTTTAAAGATGATACAGGTCTGATTGACCTGTTGGAGGCTATATGCTCAACTGCTCCCGATATGCGCATTCACCTTGGCTCATTAGAACCCCGTACCATTACAAAAGCGTTTTGTACCCGCGTTTCTGCGTTGCCTAACGTTTTGCCGCATTTCCATCTTTCCTTGCAATCCGGCTGCGATGCAACGCTCGCTCGTATGCGAAGACGTTATGATACCGCACGATTTTTGGAATCCATTATGCTTTTGCGTGATTTTTTCCCAAACTGCGGCATAACTACTGATCTGATTACGGGTTTCCCCGGAGAGACAGAAGAAGAATTCCTTCAAACCCTTGCCTTTATTCAAAAGTGCCGTTTTTCACAAATGCACGTTTTTCCCTATTCTGTGCGTCCGGGTACCCCAGCAGCCAAAATGCCGCAAATTCCGCGTGCTGTTAAACAGGCACGGGCCAAACAGGCTTCCATAGTTGCCGGAAAAATGCATCAACAATTCCTCCATGCGCAAATCGGACAAACGCTTCATGTACTTTTTGAAGAGCCTGACGGTAATACCGCGCAAGGTCATTCAGAAAACTATCTTCCGGTCTGTATCGAGAATGCGCCTTCCCTGCGTTCCCAAATTCATTCTGTATCCATTGATACTGTACAGGATACACGTTTATATGGCCATTTGGCAGATTTTTCATGCTAAGGTTTTGCTACATTTTTCGCTGTATAAAAATATATATTGTCAAATTTTATAACTTATTATTTTTATGTAGAGGGTATGTTTCGCAACATGCTATGTATAACGGGTGCACTTTGCACCCGCAAAATTCAGCCTCGGAATACATCGCCAAGATCGTCGACGAAATCTACCATAGACTTTAAGGTTTGTCCGATGCGCTTTTTGGCACAGGATTTTTTGGGCATGCAGACCATCACAACGGCTGCACTGACAGCCATACCGGCTGCCATACCGCAGGCAAATTCTTTCATACGTTTACCCTCCGCAAATAATCTTCGGCAAATGTAGTATTGCCCTTATTGCTGTTTTCATAAAGGAAATTTACTGATTTTGAGGTGTAATATGGCAACAATCCGTCCCTTCAATGCAATGATGTATAAAACAGACAAAAGCGATGAACTTGTAAAGCTCTGCTGTCCTCCCTACGATATCATTTCCAAGCAGCAGCAGGAAAAGCTTTATAACGAATCTCCCTACAATGCCATTTATTTGGAGCTTTCCCCAGGTGAAGGCCAACAGCGTTATGCCAACGCTGCAGCGTACCTGGAAAAATGGCTGGATGAAGGTGTCCTGACCGATGTTGGCCGGGATGCATTCTATCTCTATGAAGAAGATTTTTCCATTGGCGGCAAAAAAATGTATTTGCGCGGCTTGATCGCTCGCGTAAAATTGGAAGAGTTCGAAAAGGGCATTATTCTGCCGCATGAGGAAACGCTCTCCAAAGCCAAACAGGACCGCTTCGATCTTATGGTTGCCACTGGCTGCAATTTCAGTCAGGTATATTCTATGTATGTCGATGAGGAAAATGCCATTTCCCCTACCATCAACGCTATAAGCGACCGGGAAAGCGATCGCGAGTTTACCGATGAACAGGGTATAACGCATCGTCTTTGGATTGAAAGCGATCCAAAGATATGTCAGTTGCTCTGCGATGCATTTGCCGACAAAAAACTCTTTATTGCAGATGGTCATCATCGTTATGAAACCGCAATTCGTTACCGTAACTGGCTGCGTGAAAAAAATGGAGATGCCGGCAACGCTGACTACGTTATGATGATGCTGGTTGACATCGATCAATATGGGCTGGTTGTTCTTCCTACGCATCGGATATTGATGAATCTGGAGGATTACCATCCGGAAACTGTCCTTTCCTCCCTTGAACAGACTTTTACCATTACGTCAATTGAAAAATCTCAGATTTCCTCTGCAATGGCAACAATAGCAGAAACTCGATTCGTTTTTTATACAGAGGGAAAGGCTTGGCTGCTTACGCTCGCAGATGAGGACGTAATGTACCGGTACGCTCCGCACAAATCCGCCGCTTATCGTTCTCTTGACGTCGCCGTTTTGCATCAGGCGATTCTGCAGCCGGTTTTCGGAATCGGTGAAACACAGATGGCCGCAGGAACAAATTTGCGTTATACACAAGATGCCAATGAAGCGCTTAACGCGGTGGACAGCGGTGAAGCACAAGCTGCATTCCTACTTAATCCCACCAGAGTCCGGCAGATCAAAGATGTTGCATTGGCCGGCGAAAAAATGCCGCAAAAGTCCACTTATTTCTATCCGAAACTGATTACCGGCTTGGTTTTTAACAATTTCAACTTCTAATTTGAATTCCCCTGCAAAGAAATGCAGGGGGATTTCCTATCTAAAAATGCTTTTCACAATTATACCCCGTGCATCGTCGAACGCACGGGGTATAATACTATTTTTAAAGAAAGACACGTCTATTACAGCTTATGTTTTGGCTGGACGTTCACCTTTGAATTCTATTGCAATAGGATCTGCTTCCGCTGGAAAACAACGATCCTGATATGGCAGCAACATGCTGGCATCATCTAGGCTTGAGCTATATTCACCGTAATAACACAACCCCTCTCCATCATAGACGGCGAGGTAAAATCCGCAGCACTCGCCATATAATTCTTCTTGATACAAAAAATCTCCAAAGACAAGTTTTTCCCCGTTATAGATAAGCGCGGTCCTGGTATTGCAGTTTTGCAGCGCATCGCTCGCAATTCCCAATGGTGCTGTAAATTCCAGCGTAAACCTGCCATCTTCTGACCGGGACAGCAGCACAACGGAATAGCCCGGCCAAAGCACAACAAGAAAATCCGATTCCACATAAACCTTCCAGCTGTATTCTTCCGGCCACGGCATAATTTCAAGCCTTTGCAGCGTTTCCATATTCTCGATGCCAATTACGGTTATCATATACGTTCCATTTTCTACAGTATGCAAAAGCAAAGCGTCATTGCTTGGTGTAATATCCAACGCAAGAAAGACGTTTTCAGGATTTAGCGCATATACCATCTCCAATTCCTGTACAGCCGCAAGCATATCCGTATCATTTTTCGCCGTCATCACCCGATAAATCCCATATCCGTCGGGGATCTCGTTCGTATCAATCAGATTGCCCTGTGCGGTATGGGGGTCAAACGTAAAATAGCAGGCGTCTTCCGTGCAGGCGCTCTCCATCCAAAGATAGAAATCATCTCCCGCAAAGTTACCCATCCCATAACCTGTAGATTTGCCGTTTATATCCCGGGAAACGGAAATTTCCATCTGGGTGTCCGGAAGCACCGGAATACGGAAATAATCGGAAAACGCTTGCAAAATCTGCCGTTCTTCGTCCGCCCGGAATGTATCCATCGGATCAACCATTAAAGCGTAATCCGGAAAATCCAAATGCACCGATAATGGGTAATACGTATAATAATCCTTCAGATAGACCACCTGGACACGTTCCTCCCCCAAAGGCGTCTGCGCATAAAGCGCCTGATAGGCGGCGGCAAGACCCGTCTGGGGCTCATCCAGATCCCCCACACATCCAGAAATCGCCGTTTGCAGTTCTATGCCCGAAGGAATAGAAGCCCGGTTTTCTATTCGCTCAAGTTCCGAAAAGGAAAATTCCGTCTGCGCCTGTGCCGTTCCATTTTCAAATTCGCATTCCGTTTCCCAAAACAGATGCCGGTCATATTGGGTACGTAGATGCACGCTAAGATCGGTAAGTACAGATGGATCACCGTATTCAGATAAATTGCTGAATACCACCTGCCGGCTTGCCGTATGCAAATCCGTCGCCGCCAAACCGACGCCCACAGCACAAAACGCGATCACCACCAGCGTTAAAGCCAAAACCTTACGCATTCCTTATTCCTCCTTGCCGGACAGTTCATCCAGCGCACGGCCAACCCGATCCGGACGATACTGCCAGGTCTGTTTTATATAGCCCACCAAGTCTTGCCCGGTTTCCTCAAGCTGGGCCATAGATACGTCACCAACCAGACTGCCGTGGCGCAAAAGAAGCGCTCTTCCGATAAAGCCCGAAACTTCTTCGATCAAATGCGTAGACAGGAGGATCGTCTCATTTGGTTCCAGAATCCCCAGCAAAACTTTGTAAAAATCCTCCCGGTTAAAAATATCGTTACCTGCAAAAGGTTCATCCATCAAAATATAATCCGCACCCTGGGACAGGGCAAGAATCACTTCAAACTGATTTTTCTGACCGGTTGAAAAACCATGCAGCGCCTTATGCATCGGAAGTTCGAAAAATTCCATAAGACCCTGGAATCGCCGGTCGAGAAAACGCGGGAAATGCGACGCATAAAAATCCCGATGTGCCTGTGCCGTCAAATTTGGGAAAAAAGAATGCTCGCTGGTTGCAAAGGAAAGCCGTGCTATATTTTTTGATGTAATCGATTCCCCGTCCAGCAGAATTTCTCCACGGTGGGGCAGGAAGTTTAAAATGCATTTCATAAGCGTTGTTTTCCCGGCTCCATTTTCACCAAACAGACCCACAATCTCTCCCTGCGGCAAGCATAAATCAATATTGCGCAATGCGCTCTTCCCTGCATAAGATTTGCTTAACTGACGAATTTCTATCATGACCGTATCCCCCAAATCATTTGCCACTGGCCCGGACGAAGACACGATTCCGGTGTGGCAAGGCAATAGATGCCATAATACAGCAACAAAAGTAAAGCTGCTGCGGCAATACACAATGTCGCTGTAAGCAGCGGCAGGCTTAGGCAACGCCGGTGTAATTCCCATCGGTCCGGCAGCCTTCGCATCAAATAGATACTCCGGCTTCCCTGCCGGTGATAGGTATAATAAAATATACAAAATCCAATCATCACAATCGCCAGCAATCCAAAGCCAAGCAATGCATTGTCCAGCAACTGGATAAAATCCGGCATTATAACGCCCTCTTGCAAGACGCGCTTACCGCTTACCCGGTCATAACTGTACAGTTGAGACCAGGCATCCGCAAAGCGGAAAATAAAGCCCAAACTATAAAGCCAGGATACAACTCCGCCCATGCTAAGCACGCGCCATTGCGGGTGTAGATCCGCGCCGGGCGGTGTGTGCCGAGATAAAAATTCAGATTTGCGCATCCTCGGTCTCCTTTCCCATCACATTCAGAGAAATAATGGATATGGATATAATCATCAATAAAATAATGAATATATTCATATGAAAACTACCGGTTTTCTGACAAAAAGAGACAATCGTAATCAGCACCACCACACCGACGCCAACTCCCGATTTCCCGCGGCGTTGATGCCAGGAAAATGCCGCAGTGCTTACTCCCAGCGCAAGTACCAGTACAACATTACGCACCCACAGACTCAATTCAGCCAATGGCAACAAACTGTGTAAAAACGGGTCCCGATAAAATGCGAGCAGCACGCTTTGTATGCCTGTATGCGGGATCTTTACGCAGACAATCTTACAAAGTAAATAGGCAAAAACGGCCTCCAAAAACCAAAAAAGCAGAAAATACAGGCTGTTTGCTGCGCTTTGACACAAAAAAACCGATTTTTCATCAATTGACAGCCGTTTAAGCGTGTATCCTGTTTTTGTACCATAGGCGCACCCCATCCGGCACAGGAATATCGTTATCCAAACAAATGCGACCGCAAATACCCAAACTGCGCCGCTTTTTTCAACCAGTCTTTCCAAATTCAGACCCAGAACGTCCGCCCGCGGCATTTCACGCCGCATAATCAGAAAAAACAACACGGTTTGCACCGCCCAGGTCCCCAGCAGTATACCAAATGCCCGGTACAGATTGGCACGCATAATCAGCATCATAACCGATATATATTTTTTCATTCCGCAGTCTCCTCTCCCCAATACCGTTCTATCAATGCCAATGCCTGTGTCTTGGAAATTCCCAGCTGCTTCATGGTTCCGACTACAGCTTTTGCATCACTTTCCAGCAGTTCGGCACGAATCACCTCAACTGTCTCCGAATCCAGACACATCAAACTTTTGGCGCCTGTGTGCGATTCTATCAGTCCTCTCTCTTCCAGCAGACGATATGCCTTCTGTACCGTGTTCGGATTAATCCCAAGCAACGCAGAAAGGACGCGGCGTGACGGAAGTTCATCTCCATCACAAATTTGTCCTGCTGCTATACCACGTTGAATATACCGCAGAATTTGCATATAAATCGGGCTTTTGTCCGTAACCACAAAGCTGTCAAAAGAAATCATTGCGCTTACCTTTCTTTCCAAACTGTATCAGTTGTGTAATACGGTTTACAACTGTATTATACATATAATACAGTTTGCTGTCAATCCTTTTTAGGCTTTAAAAATTTCAAATCAACCAACAGAATTATATTTTATTCACTATAAAAATTTGCATAATTATTACATTTATTTTACAAAGGCAAATTCTTTCTCTTCCGTTATTCCTAAATAATTTTTGATTTTATTAAAAAACTTGATTTTTTTAATAAAACATAAATTTATTTAATCGTTTTATGAATAAACGTACCTAATTTATTATAATATGTTACATATTGCAATCTAATTCATTGTGTGATATATTATCTTTATAATAGGAAGGAAGATTGTTCACTTTTTTCCTATGTAATAGTTTTTGGGATGATGAAAATGAGAAAGGAGGAAACAAAAGAGAGTTTTAATAATTTAACCTGGGGAAAACTTATTTAATATTTTATATTTCGTTTGCCGCGAATAACAAAATTGGGTAAGTTTATAAAATCCCCACCATTTTGAAAGGCGCTTATTTCAAAACAAATTTCAGCAAAAGGAGAACACAGGCAATGAGATCAAAAAAGCGTTTAGTCTGCTTTTCACGCCTTTTAGCAGCTATGATGATTTTCTCCATTTTTTCATTCGTACCTCCGCTGCAAGCAAAAGCTGTAGACAGCGAAGAGCTGAATGCATTAATTGAGAAAGCAGAGGCGTTTAAAGCAGGCAACGAAGAATTCCAGCTGCAGATCAGTGAAGCTGGAGACGGCTCAGATGTCAATCAGGCATGGCCCTGGATGACAGCCGATGAGCTGGTCGCATACAACGCAGCGCTTGATGCTGCTTATGCGGCGACAACAGAAGAAGAAGTTGCGGAAGCAATCACGCTTCTGACGGATG
>CALWJF010000108.1 GCA_944380935.1 uncultured Clostridia bacterium | reverse complement strand
ACCTGTTTAGACATGGAAGGATAAAGAAGTTTCAATAGTTGAAAAGAGCTGCGAAACAAATTCCGCAGCTCTTTTAATTGCGGATATTGGAAAACCGTAAAGTTGGTTTCCGGCATACTGGTATTTTTTCGTATGTTGTGATACAATAATCAGGGATAGAACCGTTGTATAAACGTTCACTGGAATTTTTTCATTTTTTCAGACTCGATTGAAAATATATGGTCAGGTGCCTTTTTGAAGAAGCTGTGCGATTCCAAAATCCGGCTTGACAAAAACGGATAAAATCTCCGGATTCAGGTAGCTGAATGTAGGCGGAGAAACAAAATTATGAAAATGAGTAAAAAACTATTGAAAAACAATGACAAATCAGTTACAATATATATATCTATGAGAGGATGAGGGGTTGTATTATGACTGGACGTTTATTTCAGGGCATCATTTTGCAGATGAAGGACATCACCGATCGCATCATAGGCATTATGGATTCCACCGGCGCGGTTGTAGCTTGCACAGAACTGAGCATGATTGGTTCTGAACGTGAGGAAGAGACATTGGATTTGAATTCCGGATCCGGTGTCACCATTCACAACGGCTATGTTTATCAGGCTTTGCCTGCTTCCGGTGCGCACTACGAGTTTGCGGTATTTGTTGAAGGAGAAGACAGGACAGCGGAGATGCTGTGCGCGATGGCTGCCATTGCGCTGGGTAGTGTACGTACTATGTACAATGAGAAGCACGATAAAGCCACGTTTATCAAAAATATAATTTTGGACAACATTCTTCCGGGAGATATATACATCAAATCTACAGAACTGCATTTCGGCAGCGATGTGCCGCGTGTTGTTTTTCTTATCAGCTTTTCGGATGCGTCTGAAACGTCTGCAATTGATGTTGTATCCAGCCTGTTCCCCGACAAACAGCGTGATTTTGTAATCGGTATCAATGAAAAGGATTTGGTACTGGTTAAAGAGGTCAAGCCCAACGTTGAGTTGAAGGATCTGATGAAGATTGCGCATAATATTGAAGATACGATCAATACCGAACTGATGATGAAATCCACCATTGGTATCGGAACGGTTGCCATGCAGCTGAAGGATATTGTATCGTCGTTTAAAGAGGCGCAGCTGGCAATTGAAGTTGGTCAGGTATTTGATACGGAAAAAAGTATCCTGAGCTTTGAAAACCTGGGTATCGGTCGTTTGATCTATCAGCTGCCGTCCACATTGTGCGAGCAGTTTCTTGCAGAAGTGTTCCGAAAAGGTTCCATCAGTGCACTTGACCATGAGACATTATTTACAATTCAAAAATTCTTTGAGAACAATTTAAACGTTTCCGAAACTTCACGTAAGCTTTTTGTCCATCGAAATACGCTGGTCTATCGTCTGGAAAAGATCAAAAAAATTACAGGACTAGATCTGCGGGAGTTTGACCATGCAATTATCTTTAAAGTTGCGCTGATGGTGCGCAAATATCTGGATTCCCGTGAAGTGATGGATTGATTTCCCAAGGAGGATTCCTAAAAACCCATATGATTCAGCTAACAGACGTTTATCATGATTATTCAGCGGGTATACATGCGCTGAAAGGTGTGGATCTGCGCGTGGATGATGGAGAATTTGTGTTCATCGTCGGCCCGTCCGGATCCGGAAAGTCAACCTTATCGAAACTTTTGACAGCCGAGCTGCATCCCTCTTCTGGTAAGGTTATCGTGAATGGAATGAATACGTCCAAATTGCGGCCGCGTGATGTGCCGAAACTGCGGCGCACATTGGGCGTGGTATTTCAGGATTTCCGTTTAATTGAGCGGATGACAGTTTATGAGAATGTAGCATTTGCGATGCGGATAGCAGGCAAATCTCCAAAAGAAATAAAACGAAGGGTCAGCTATGTTTTGGATCTGGTTGGGATACTGCATAAAGCCAGACGAAAACCAACCGAATTATCCGGGGGTGAGCAGCAGCGTGTCAGTATAGCACGGGCGCTGGTCAATAACCCGCAGACAATAATAGCGGATGAGCCGACCGGGAATCTGGATCCGGATCGGTCTTTGGAAATAATGATGCTGTTAGAGCGCATCAATGATTTGGGAACAACGGTAATTGTTGTAACCCACGAAAAAGAACTGGTAGACCAGTTCGACAAGCGCGTCGTTGCGATTGACGGCGGCCTGATTATCAGCGATCAACAAGGCGGGTATTTCCAGTATGAACAGACATAATATTGCATATTATTTGAGAGAAGGGTTTAAAGGAATTTTCACACATGGGTTTATGAGCTTTGCATCTGTGAGTGTGATGATTACCTGCCTGGTTCTTACGGGGACAATCTTGTTGGTTGTGTTAAGTATCAATGTAACAATAGACGACATGAGTGAAATGGGGGATATCCGCGCTTATGTTGACGAGAGTTACAGTGAGGAACAAGCACGTGCATTGGAAGATCGGCTTTATGCGGTAAACAATGTAGCACGATTAGAATTTATATCTAATACACAGGCGTTAGAAGAACTGAAAAGCGAATTCGAATATGATTCCTGGCTGCTGGATGGACTGGAATATGACAATCCATTGCGGCACAGTTACCATATCTGGGTGCTGGATTTAGATCAATATAATGACACCATAGAGGAAATTGAAAAGATACCTGGGATTGCAACGATCATATCATCAACTGCATCGGTAGCGACATTGACGCGTATACGAGATGTGCTTGGTACAGCATCTGTGGTATTTATGATCTTGCTTGGTGCAGTTGCGATCTTTATCATAGCTAATACCATTAAACTAACAACTTTTGACCGGCGTGAAGAAATTGCAATCATGAAAATGATCGGCGCAACAAATGGATTCATCCAGGCTCCATTTATGATTGAGAGTTTGCTTTTAAGTTTGTTTTCCGCAGCTGCAGCGTTTGGGCTGGAATGGGTAATTTATTATTTCCTGATGCAAAACGGACTGTCTGCGATTGAGCAGATTTCCATTGTTTCCTTTGCAGATGTGCAGTATTATTTCCTGGGTGGTTTTGTGGCATTTGCATTCTTGTTTGGTGTATTGGGTAGTAGCTTTAGTACTCGTAAATTTTTAAAAGTGTAGAGGTACATTGTTTTTTCGCTTTTCGCATAAATTAAGGAGACTTAGTAATGAACACAAAAAGAAAAGTTTTATGTAGTGTTTTAGCGGGTTTTTTGGCGTTTTTGATGCTTTTTTCCCTGTTTGCGCTGTTGCTTAATGCTTCGGCGAGCGACAAGTCGGAATTGGAGGATTTAAAAGATAAGCTTTCCGATATCCAGAAGCAGCGCAAAGCGAAAGAAGACGAGCTCGCTGCGATGAATGATGAGATGAATACACTTCTGGATAAGAAATATGGTGTCGAACAGGAAATATCCTTAACCTATGAACAGATACATATAACGGAAGAAATCATCGATACGCTTGAAGGCAATATCCAGACCAAAGAAGAAGAAATTGCCGCAGTTGAGGTTACGAAAGACGCACAGTATGAAACTTTCAAAAAGAGGCTGCGTGCGCAGTATGAAAGTAATGGGATTAGTGATCTTGAATTGATTCTGACTTCATCCAGTCTGACGGAAGCGTTAGCCCGAATCGAGGCGTTGAACCGGATCGCCAGCCATGACAACGAGCTAATTGATGATTTGAACGAAACGATTGCCTACATTGAAACTTTAAAGGCAGATCTTGAAACTGATAAAGCGGAACAGGAAGAACAAAAACAAGAATATGAAAAATACAGTCAGGATCTTAGGGATCAGGAAACAGTACTTAGCGGACTGATAGCAGAGCTGAAAACAAAAGCAGCGTTTACCCAGGAAGAAATCGATAAAATAACGGATGACGAAAATGCAGTAGATAAAGAGATCCAGGCGCTTTCAGCGAAAATTGCTGCGGCTGAAGCAGCAGCAGCTGCTGCTGCACAGAAGGAGAATGTATCTACTGTTGCAACTGGATCAATGGCTTGGCCGCTTCCCGGTCATTATACGATTACGTCGGATTATACAATGCGTAATAATCCGATAACGGGTGTTTATGGCCATCATACCGGGATTGATATTTCTGCGCCCAAAGGGACTTCTATTGTTGCGGCCGGATCCGGTACCGTTGTTTCAGCTGGTTGGAATAATGCATATGGATGGCGTATTATTATTAGCCATGGCGGCGGGATTCAGACCCTGTATGCCCATATGACCAGTTTTGCTGTCAGCGAAGGGGATTATGTTAATGCTGGCGATACGATTGGCTATGTAGGATCAACCGGAAATTCAACTGGCAATCATTTGCATTTCAGTGTTTTGGTCAATGGTTCTTATGTCAGCCCATGGGGCTATGTTTCGGTATAAATTCGAACATCTTTGGTGTGACACATGAAAAAAAAAGTCAACCTTGGATTTGCAATCGGCGTACTGATTTTGTCCATGGTTTTAATGTTCAACATATCATACGTGTTTGTTTGGCATATTTTCAGCGATCGGATCCGAAATCTTTCTGAACGAGAAGCGGCATTTTCCAAGCTTTCTGAAATTTGTGCGTATGTTGATGAATATTTTATAGGGGAGTATGATGAAAGCGCCTTGCTTGAAGGTATTTCCGATGGATATGTGGGTGCTTTAGATGACTTTTCCTCGTATTATTTGACAAAAGATGAGGCCCAGGCTCGCCATTCTGAGGCAAACAGCAGTTATACCGGTATTGGGATTATAGGCAGCTATGATTCTGAGAATGCAGGAATCCGGATTTTGCAGTTGCCAGAAGGGTCTTCTGCCAAAGAACATGGCCTGGAAGTGCTGGACTGTATTGTTGCGGTAGATGGCGTGTTAGTGAATACGATTGGATATGAATCAGCGTTGGAAATGATACGTGGAGAAGAGGGTACAGAAGTAGCGCTGACGATTTATCGCCAGATAACCGGCGAACGTTTTAATGTAATTGTTCGGCGTGGCGCAGTGATTACAGAACAAACGCTTACCTATCAGATGCTGAATGATTCGGTTGGCTACATCAAATTGGATAATTTTGATGAAGGAATTGATGAAGCTTTTATAAACTCGTATACGGATTTGTGTAATCAAGGTATGGAGAGCCTGGTTCTTGATCTTCGCATGAATCCTGGCGGTTATATGGATCAGATGGTTTCAATTGCAGATCTATTTTTAGATGAAGGCCAGATTATTTATAAAGAGCGTGATTACACCGGTGCTGTAAAGGTTTACTATGCACAGGAAGGTGCACAGCAGATAGAGATTGCGCTGTTAATTAACGAATTTACTGCCGGTAGTGCAGAATACTTTGCAGCGGCATTGGCGGAAAATGGATGCGCATGGGTAGTTGGCTCGACAAGCGCTGGAATGGGCTATGCGCAAAGCAGTATAGAGCTGTCTGACGGATCTGAACTTGTTTTGTCAACGAGCGAATATCTAACAGCAAAAGGAAACAGCCTTCAGGGAATCGGTTATACACCGGATGTGCAGATGCAGATTGATATCGATGAACTTTATGAAGTTTTGACCCTTACCGACCCAAGTGACCGGCAGCTGGATGCGGCTTGCACTGTGTTGCAAGGAAATTAAAATCTGCGCGGACAATAAAAGCGTTAGCGTTAGATTTTTAAGATGGAATTGAGGACTTTTTGGAAAGGATCAGCCTGGCAAAAGCATATAGCTTCTGCCAGGTTTTCCTTTTAACAGCACTGCTTCAGTTATGGTCAAAATTTTACTTTTTTTCACAAAAAGAAGATGATTTGAATAAAATTGCGTTGCCTTCTTGACAGAGAGACTATGATAAAATATAATAGTCTGAAAAGAATCCAGGTGGAGGGGAAATTTTAAAAGAGAATTTGAATGTTTTCTCGTTTAGACTTATAGATTTCGGGCATTCCCAAATAAAAAGTATGGGTGGCCTAATTTGAATAATTTCCAGAAAAGAGGATGTTTTAATGGCAAAGGAATACAAACTGACGCGTGAGCGTGTGCAACAGCTTCAAAATGAACTGGAATACTTACGAACGGTCCGCGAAAAAGAAGTTGCCGAAATGATAAAAGAAGCACGCTCTTTTGGCGATCTTTCGGAGAACAGTGAATATGATGAAGCAAAAAACGAACAGGGCCGCGTTTATTCTCGAATTAATGAATTGACGGATATCCTGGCAAATTATACAATTATAGAAAATGAAGCCGGCGGAAAAATTGGGCCGGGAGCTAAAGTAGTGGTACGCGATTGTGAAGATGGTTTTGAAGAAACCTTTGAAATTGTAGGCTCTCAAGAAGCCGACCCCATGCTTGGCCGCATAAGTGATGAGAGTCCGTTGGGTAAAGCGATGATTGGGCATGCTGAAGGTGAACGTATTGTTGCAAAAGCGCCGGCTGGTGAAATTGAGTACGAAATTATTAAGGTGGAATGGTGAGTATTATGGAGGAAAATTCTACTTCTGCGACATTGTCACAAAATTTGAGTGATGTGCAGAGAGTACGGCATGAAAAACTGGCTGAACTGAAAGCCGCAGGTTTAAACCCCTTTGTCGAGGTCAGGTATGATCAACAAAATCATGCAGCGGAGATCCGGGATCACTTTGAAGAATTTGAGGGGAAAACCGTTTCTTTGGCCGGACGTTTGATGAGCAAGCGCGTAAAAGGTAAGGCAAGTTTTTGTGACCTTGCGGATCGCAGTGGGAATATTCAGTTATATATTCGTTTTGATAACGTGGGTGAAGAAGCCTATACGCTTTTTAAAAAATATGATATTGGGGATATTGTTGGGGTGTCCGGCGAGGTGTTTCGTACTCATGCAGGAGAAATTAGTGTTTCGGTACGACAGATTCGCCTGTTGACAAAGTCACTCAAACCATTGCCGGAAAAGTACCACGGGTTGACCAATACGGATATTCGTTACCGTCAGCGCTATGTAGATTTAATTATGAACCAGGATGTACGGGAAACGTTTGTCAAACGTACAATGATTCTGCGTGCAATTCGACGTTTTTTAGACGATCAGGGTTTTTTAGAAGTGGAAACGCCATTACTTGTGGCAAATGCCGGCGGTGCATCGGCAAGACCTTTTGTAACACATTTTAATGCATTAGATGAAGATTTTAAGCTGCGTATATCATTAGAGCTATATCTGAAGCGTTTAATTGTTGGCGGTTTGGAGAAAGTGTATGAAATTGGACGCGTATTCCGAAATGAAGGTCTGGATACTCGTCATAATCCGGAATTTACGCTGATGGAACTGTATCAGGCTTATACGGATTATCGCGGAATGATGGATCTGACGGAAAATCTGTATCGTCATGTGGCACAACAGGTGCTGGGTACAACCAAAATCGTTTATAATAACGTAGAAATTGATTTAGAGAAACCATTTGCCCGTATTACAATGTTGGACGCCGTAAAACAGTATGCAGGCGTAGACTTTAATGAGATAACCACCCTCGAACAAGCGAGAGATTTAGCGGATAAATATCATATTCAATATGAACCAAGACATAAAAAAGGTGACATTTTAAGTCTGTTTTTTGAAGAATATGCTGAACAGCATTTAATTCAGCCGACCTTTGTCATGGATCATCCAGTGGAAATTTCCCCCTTAACGAAGCGTAAACCGGAAAATCCGGATTATGTGGAACGTTTTGAATTGTTCATTAACGGTTGGGAGATGGCAAATGCGTATTCAGAGCTGAATGATCCTATCGACCAGGCAGAGCGTTTTCGTATGCAGGAAGAGCTCTTGGCGCAGGGTGATGAAGAGGCCAACACCACAGATGAAGATTTTTTGAATGCCCTGGAAATTGGGATGCCTCCAACAGGCGGGATTGGTTTTGGGATTGACCGGATGTGTATGTTATTGACAAATTCTCCGGCAATACGTGATGTACTTCTTTTCCCGACGATGAAGCCACTGGATTAAAGACCCGTTGCGGCGCAAGGGTTTGCGGGTTTTTCACGAGCCTGAAAGAGCGGTTTTACACCAGTTTTACACCAGTTGGATTCAGCAGTAACACGT
>CALWJF010000107.1 GCA_944380935.1 uncultured Clostridia bacterium | reverse complement strand
ATCATAAACCTCAGCAGGGATCGCGCAATGAAAGCTTTTTTCCAGTTTCTTTGACTTTTTGCAGGCCTTCAAACATTCGGCGTTTTTACAGAGGTAAGCGCCCCTTCCGGATTTTTTCCCGGTGGTGTCAAGCAAAAACTCGCCTTCCGGCGTTCTTACCACACGAATGAGTTCCTTTTTCGGCTTCATTTCACCGCATCCGGTACACATCCTCATAGGTATCTTTCTTGTCTGCATGATTTTTTCAGCTCCTATGCGATCAATCTATTGCTGCGGCGCCTCTTCTGGCTCATCTTCTCCATAGAAGCCGCTCTCCGGGCGGATATCGATTTTATATCCTGTCAGACGGGCAGCAAGCTTAGCGTTTTGCCCTTTGTTGCCTATGGCCAGGGATAATTGGTGGTCCGGTACGGTAACTCGGCAGGTACGCGCCTCCGGGTCCAGAATTTCAACTGAAAGGACGTTGGCCGGAGAAAGTGCCTGTGAAATAAATTCTGCAGGGTCTTCGCTGTAGCGGACTACATCGATTTTTTCCCCGCCAAGCTCATCGACAATACGTGCCACACGCGTCCCTTTCGGGCCAATGCATGCTCCAACCGCATCGACATTCTCTTCGGTACTGTAAACAGCAAGCTTGCTCCTCGAGCCTGGTTCGCGTGAAATAGATTTAATTACGACTGTACCGTCATAAATTTCCGGAACTTCTGTTTCAAACAAGCGCTTTACCAGGTCTCTGTGTGTACGAGAAATACGCAGGTTACAGCGGCGGTCAGTAGCAGATACGTCACAGACATAAACCTTGACATAATCGCCTTCAACAAATTCGTCACTTTCCAGCTGCTCGTTTTTGAAAAGCATTACTTCATTGTGGTCAATTTCAAGGGTGACATTTCCGGTTGCAGGCTCTATCTTCTGCACTTTACCAGTAACAACCTCATGTAGTTTTGACTTAAACTGTTCAAGCATCTGTTCACGCTCCGCCTCACGGATTCCCTGGCGGATCACATGCTTAGCGGTTTGTGCGGCGATACGTCCAAACTGCTTGGTTTCCAGCTTAATTTCAACCGGTTCGCCAACGCGCGCCTTTTTGCTGTGAGTCAGTGCCTCATCAATTTGGATTTCATTAACTTCATCTTCCACTTCTTCCACTGCGGTCTTAACAATGCTCACCTTAAATTTGCGTTTCTCGGTATCAATGTCGACGAGGACGTTTTCAATTCCGCCGTAATCACGCCGTACCGCCATGGCAATCGCCGTAGAAATTTTTTCCACCAGATAATCCGCCGGAATCCCTTTTTCTTTTTCAAGAAGCTCCAGCGCATCAAAAAATTCGTTATTCATTTTCCAGATTCCTCCGTTTCATCAGTCGTCAAACTGGCCGATATCACTGTCGTCATTCAGCTTGACGAAGCTGCAGCCCTTGACCGTCAGTTTACTTTCTGTTCCATCTGCCTGTTTTATTGTCAGCACCCCGTCTTCATAGGAGACAAGTGTACCCTCTACGTCCCTTCGCCCAGTTTCATCCGCACGGATTAGGCGGGCACGGATTTCCATGCCAAGGCAGGCCTCAAAATGTGCCGGGTTCCTCAGTTCCCTCCCTAGGCCCGCGGAACCAACCTCAAGGTAATAGCTCTGCTCGATCGGGTCGGTTTCATCCAGCACCGGGTCCAGCCGCCGGCTGACTGCTTCGCAGTCATTCATGTCAACGCTCCCGCCTGGCTTGTCGAGAATTACCCTCAGAAACCAACTGCTTCCTTCCTTTTCAAAACGCACATCCCATAAAACAAGGCCAAGCTCTTCTACAATCGGCTTTGCCAAATCATATACCACAGAAGCTGTAGTCCCTTTTTTGGCCAATGCATACACACCTTTCACCTGAAAATTCTCTTTAACATAAAGGAAAGACCGGGAAAAACCCAGCCTTTCTACCTTACAATATTTTTATACCATAAATTAGTATAGCATATACCAGCACTGATTGCAAGCCCTCTCCAATAAAAAGCTGTCTACTCCTCCATCTGCTTACCAAGCAGGCTGGCGGCAGCCTGGCAGAGCTTTACCTGTATCTCATTCGGCTGGTAATCCGCATCTCCTGAGACCATCATAACCGCCCCTGTAACATCCCCCTGTGCAACAATCGGATAACAGATATGGACGTAACGGTCAACTCCGTCTGTGGCCCGGATCTGCTGAGCCTCGCCGGACGATGGAAGAGACTTTCTAGACGACATTAGCGTATCGAGCTCAGCAGACACCCTGCGGTCAAGCAATTCCTTTTTCGGAACGCCGGCAACCGAAACAATATTATCGCGGTCACAAACCACGGCGGGCAGACCGCCAATTTTGTGAAGGACTTCCGCATACTGTGAAGCAAACGAAGAGAGCTCTCCAATAGGAGAGTACTTTTTAAAAATAACCTCGCCCTCGCTGTCGGTATAAATTTCCATTGGGTCGCCCTCGCGGATGCGCATTGTCCTGCGGATTTCCTTCGGGATGACGACCCTGCCCAGATCATCGATTCTTCTTACGATTCCAGTGGCTTTCATTACTGCATATCCCCCTATTGACCTATCTAGTGACAGAATAATTTTCTGAAACTAGTATCTGTCAAACCCTGGGGTTTATTCAAATATTTTTTATTTCACTGGTATGTATTTTTTGCGTTTTCCAGTAAACTCTTCCGCTTCAATCTTCAAGATGACTGTGCCGCGGAAAATTTTATCCTCCATTTCAAACCCTGACTCACTGCCATGGTGTTTCAACAGCAGTAACAGCCCCTTTTTGCATTCTTCAAGGTCAGTGACAACACTTATTTTCCCAAAACCGATAATACTCTGGTAATTCAGGGTGCAGTGCATATTCGGGTCATAAAGAATATATTCCCTGTCGCAGTCCATTTCAAAACTGACATTATTGTTTTTCGCAATGACGTCGAGCTTCTTTCCCAGCTTCATACAGTGGAAATACAGCGTAAGCCTGCCGTTTTCATATTCAAAGCCGTAATTCATGGGCACCTGATATGGTCGGTCGCCGTCGATCATTGCAATATGGCAGACATCGCTTTTTTGAAGAATTTCCCGAAGCTGTTCCGGGTCTTTTACCTCGCGGTTTTTATGCATCATATATCGATCGTTCCCTTCTTTTATTACTTTTATCTTGCCAGTGTCCCTATTGGATGCGTCTTGATATCCACGCAACTGCTATTTTTCCACAGTGACAATAAATCCATCCACGTTATTGCCGGAAACATCGTAGCCCGACTCGGACGGCACCGGAACTTTAGTCGTTCCAGAGGAAGCCGCCTTCACGAAATAAGCCTCATATTGTTTTCCGTCCGCGTCAGTAATCGACAGCGGAGACTCGTAGGTGAATTCCTTCAGG
>CALWJF010000106.1 GCA_944380935.1 uncultured Clostridia bacterium | reverse complement strand
GCTGATCGGCAATTCCTTGGATCTGATTTCGGATCGCAGCTTCACTTTCCGGTTGCGTAGGGGAGTAGGTTGTGCTGCGCAGTCCTTCGGCGGGCGTAAAGGAAAAGGATTGAAATAAATTGGATGTGTCTGACATGACAAGCCTCCTTACTGGATTTGATATTGATAACTGTACTGAATCAGGATGTCGGAGAGTGCCAAATCTTTGTCGGGCAGTTCATTGCGCAGCTCGATGGAAAAAAAGACAAGATTACGGCGGCGTATATTGCGGACAAATGCTTTTAATGTGGTTGAAATCCCCCAGGAAAAGGATGCCCAATTGAACTTGCTCCAGGAAAAATGGCCGAAATTGATGGAAGCGGTTTGCGTGCGTGCAGTATGGGACCCCTGATTGCTGTACAGGTATTGGATATCCGCTGCGGAATCGTTCCGACCGTTAAAAATGAACCAGCATTTGTCCAAATGCTTGTACCAGTTTGGCCTGCCGAAATCCAACTGTGCGCTTTGCCAAAGCGCAGGGATCGCCTCTCCAAAATCCGAATAAGAGTCAGTAAAACGGATCAACTTTGCCCCGTTTGTGTAACCCGGCCGGCGGCAATAATAGAGCTGCCTTCCGGAAGAAAAAAATGCGCAGGCAGGGATATTGTCAAAATAGTACCAGGCGAGCCGGCGCATATTGTCCTCGCCTCCAACTGAATTCAGTGGCCGGGCCGAATGATCCCAAAGATAAACATGCGTACCTACGCTGAGCCAATACCGCCCGTCGAATACAAAGCCGCAAGCTTGGCGCAAAGCATCCGGAGATTCGGAAAAAAGGAGCGAATCAATGTTGCGGCTGATAAAGAGGATGTTGCGCTCGTTCTCTCTGGAGGTTGAGGTAATCAGACAGACGCCGTTTTCCGTATTGGCAAAGATAATGCGGTTGCCGATATTACAGATAGAACCGGGCATATCGCAGCCGGTAAAGGGATTCAGTACGTTGGCGCTGAGCACAGTCTTTTCACTGGTATAGGAATATTTAACATAAGCGATTTCATGGGCTTTAAAAACCGCCAGGAAATCGTATTGCAGGCCAAATCCGGTAATTGCTTCACCATTTCCCACCCGTAATGCGCAGGATGGGGGGAAGTATCCCGGATCATATGCCGCAGAACAAAACAATTCATTGGTTCCGTTCCCGCCAAGGATCATACGGCTGTCGCCGCCGTATATAACCCCACAGGTACAGGCAAGCAAAGCATCTGCCCGCGATAGTTCCGGCACTTGAATTTCCAGAATTACATTATCAAACCCGGCGCTGGGCGCGGAGGAAAAGGAGACAATTCGGCGCGCTGTTTCTACGGTAAATCCATCGTCCTGTGTCAAGGTTATCCCATTGACAATAGCGCGCATAGTACCATTTTCAAATGGGATACCAGGCGGGAGATGGTAATCAAAAACATTTGAAGCGTCGTAACGGATTTGATAGGTGTCCGATAACAGATTGAACTCGTCGAGGGACTGTCCGTTGCCTGTGCTGGGATCACAGTGGGCAAAAATAGTAGGGATATATACAGGGATATCGGAAAAATTGCTCGCGGAAGCAGTTAGGATTTTATAATCTACGCCGTTAAAAAAGATCAGGTCTGTTCCGCTGCGCACAAATTTCCCTGCCGGTGCCCGCTGCGCATTGTCCGGGATTGATAAAGTGCATAATGCGTGCGTCTCATTTCCGGAAAAAGAGACTTTATATAGAACACTGTCAGCCTGGACATAAACCCAGTCTGTCCCGTCTGCGAAAGCGGCGTCAATTTGTGAGACAGTGGGGAGGTTGGAAAAAATTTCCTGTCCCCACCGCTTTGTGAGGGAACCATCCTGAAACCAGAGATTGCACATTTTTGGAGATTGCGTGCTGTCAAGGGTATAGGGGAGGTCGGCCGTGTTGATCCCGCCGTCAAGACGCCGGTCATCTCCGCCCAGATCCAATTGGTGCAATACACGTGATGGGAATCCAAAGGCAGAAGTTTTCATCGCTTGTATCCTCCGAACAGTTCATTGCGGATGCGGAAGCCGGTTACAGTTTCCAATGCACGTAATTTTTCCGTATAAACGTTCAAAAAGAACTCGGACAGCTTCGGATCTTCCTGCGTCAACAGCATGGCCGCAGTATAGAACGGGATTGCTTCCGCCGCATCGTCTGTTACTTCCAATTCGACCGTAAGATCGCTGTTTTCACAAATCGTTTCCGGATAAGCCGTATATTCTAACTGTACAACGCCGTCGAAATCCCAGGGGAAACCGATTTTCCCCGCATCTACGCAGGCAAAGCCTGTACGCATAACCCTACCCAATTTTCCCGCAGGGCGGCAGTCAAGCAGCCGGCAAAAGTTGCGCGGCAATGCCCGAAAGCGGCGCGCTCCCAAAATAGGGATATCTTCCTGCTGGGGGAATGCGGTATAAAGCGCGGCGTCTGCGAGGAAAGCGCCATCGCTTTGGATTTGCAGGCGGACGGGTGTGCTCGGTTGAATTAATCCATTGTCAGCCTGCCACGCAAGTTGGGTCATCTGCCCGTTCCCAGTGTTGGAAGTGCTATAGAGGATTTCCCATTGTCCATCGGATTCGGCTTCCATAGAGAGTGTCAAATTGCCGTCGCAAAGCAGGGAAAACGCACAAGCGCCCTGCGCATAAAGGAACCGGGTCCCCTCGATGCGCTGGAAGCCGGGTAAACTGTCAAGCGGACGCAGTGTATGCTGCGTAAAGCTCAAGTGCCTTACCAGCGGACGCCGTGCGGCCAGTTCCTTCTGCGCGGTATCGATGGCTGCAAACGCGCGGAAGCTGTAATCCTGTTGCGCCGGATCTTCTGCACCGACAGCGTTTCCGGAAATGCTGTAATAATTGATAAGTTTCCTGGTTTTATCCAGGCATTCCTGTAAAGTCATCGCATAACCTCCATGCGCGGCCGCCTGAAGAGCAGGCGGCCGCAGCAGACTGTTTCGGCTTTAAGCCGGATTGGAAAAAATAATGGGGCGTGCGTCTGTCCAGCCAACGCCAAAGTCGACGTAGGGTACGATACGCGCAATGAGCGGATTATCCAAGGCTGCGTGAATCACAGTCGGACGGCTGATGTAGATGATTTTTGCGCATTCGCGTAGAAGGCTTGCATCGGCAACCGCCCACTGTTTCGCAGAAAATCCGGCGTCGCCGCCACCAATGACCATATAGCGCATACCGTAAACCGGGTTTGCGGCGTTTTCCCCGCTCAGAGGATCAAGGCCCGGCGAAAGCTTCGCCTGCGGTCCGCAGATTTCGCGGGCCCGACCTTCCAATTCTGGCGATACCAGCAGGATGCCGTTAGAGAAGAAATCGGTTAGGAAAGGTAAGCCGTCGGGGGTGACAAACCGGTTTGCCATGGTATTGGCCGCGGTAATTGCGGAAACGGAAAGCTCGCTGGTAATGAGGTTGGAGAAAGTACCGGCGTCAGCGTCGGCGACGCTCTGCCCGTTTTCATCGCAATAGGAAGCAATGGGATGTGCAGCGCTTGCCCATGGCTGACCATCTCCGCCGAGAAGATTTGCATCAAAAGCAGAGCCGAACATGCGAAGGACACCCATATAAACGCTCATGGCCGCCGAATATGCGGCACGCCGGCCTGCTGCCCGTGCCTCTCCGGATTTGTCAATTTTCGCATATTTGTAATCGATATCAATAGAACCTGCTTTCTGTTCCGGACGAATGATGGTGATAAAGCCGCGGCGCTGATCCATGTTGTGCAGTTCGCCAGTATAGTTGGGCAATTCGCCGTAGCCGCCCATGCCCTCTGTGCGATACTCAGCGGAGCGGGAATCCACTTCGGAAACAATGCGGCGCAGCGCACCGAGCCGGTTTTTATATTCATAATCAAAGACGCGGTCAATCAGCGGATATAAATCGTTTTTCCATGCATTATTGATATTGGTAATTGCCATGTTGCACTCTCCTTTTAAGCGTTTTTACTGCCGTAAAGATGAACATTCGCCATCAGCAGAAGTTTACCTGCCTGCGTATCCCATCCGACGACTCTCAGCGCAAAATTGCTTGTAGCGGTTGTCAGGATTAAAGCGTCGAGGGTAGAATTAAGGGCACCGAGCGAAGTGCCGATGGGCGGGAAGACCTGATATACATCTCCGGAAGCGGCAGCGACGGACAGCGTGCTTCCCAGCGTAAACGTTTTATTGCTTGCCGTGTAATCGGAAACAGAATAAACCGTTCCGGGTGCGGTTGTGTTGGTACCGGATGCGGCGGCGCGAATGAACTTTAATGCGCCGCCGGTGAAAGCGTCGTCGGTAAACGTAGCCAGAGTGGTGTCGCTGACGGTGCTGGTAGTGCCGGAAGTCACCGTAATTTCCGGGGCATCACAGGTGAATATCGTACTTGGGCTGTCAGCTACGCATACCATTGCATCTGCCGCATGGCCGGCATCCAGGTTATCCAGGCAAATTCCCAAAATTGCCCCGGTTTGCTGGGCTGTAGCTGGTTTAACGGTGTTTTCCGCGAGAATGACAACCTGTCCGCGATGCAGAGCAACACCTTCAGCCGCAGGATAGCGGGAATCGTGAATCAGTGCGGAAGTTTTATCGGTATAAGGGTTCATATATTTCCTCCTGTCAGATATTTTTGAGCATAGCGGCATATTCGCGCGTAGTCATGGCATATTCGGGATAAGCCCGGTTCCATTCCGCCAGGGTAGCGATCTGCGCCTGGTTTAAACCGGCACTCGGCGCGGAAGTACGGGCAGATGCTGTTGCCGTTGTGCGTTGGGTGCGTGCCTGTACCTGCCGCTCAATTTCTTGCTTGAGTACTTCCGAAAATTGCTGGTAGGAATCATACAGCACATCCAATGGATCCCTGCGCCCGGAAGCGAATTGCAAAAATAACGGGTCTGCACATAGCGCGACAAGATCGGCTTCCGGATGCGCCTGGATCAGCGCGTCAAAGCCTTCGGCAAGTTTTGCCGGATCCTGATCCGGGAGAAGTTGTTCCAGCCGCTCTAAAAGCGCCTGTTCTGGATTTTTTTGAATTTTGAGTTCCTGATTTTCCATTTGCTGCTCCTTATAATTGAATTTGTTCGTTTTGCAACGATGATGCTATGTCTTTGCCCGCAGATTCAGTTTCAAAGACCTGATGAAAATGTTTTTCGACAGAAGCTGCGGTTTCAATGTCAAACATCCGGATGACTTGTAATACCAGCGGGTAATTTTCCCTGGTGATTCCGTGTGCAAGGATTGCTTCAATGGCGGCAAGTTCAAAGGAATTCCCGCGGCGCCGGCGCTCACCGGTACCGATGATCGTGTCTACTTCGGGGAAATACCCCTGGGCAGTTATGAAATTTTGAGCATTAAAGGTAAAAACGAGCGGCTTTTCCTGCCCATCCTTTCCTGCGCCAAGGAAAATAATGCGGTTTTGATCGTAGAATTCCAAAGCAGTCCAGTCGATCAGACGGAAAAGACGCGCATAGGCCCCCAGGCGTTCCTGCTTTTTTGCACTATTGCGGGTTTCGCTGCGTTCGATCAATTGTTGCAGAGCGCTGGCTGAGGAAAAGTTTGTGCTGACAAGGCCATGGTTGACGTCCAGCGTTCCAAGCGTTTCGGAGATTAGTGTGCGCAGTGAGTTGGACATATCCAAACGGTTGGTATTGTTTCCCAATCCGCCCAGACGGCTGACTTTTCCGCTGGCACCGGGCTTTAAACGCCAGATTGCACCAGGCCGGTTTTCCGGTTCTTCGGAGAACGCGTCATATTCGGCCAGGATTACGTCGCTGCCGGTAAAAGCGCTGGAGAGCTGGGCAATGGATAGTTCCCGGTCTACTGCGTCTACCAAAGTAAGAATTGGTTCGAGATCACCAGTTCCCCAAAAGCTATCGGGATTTGCCGTACGATAGCGGATAACAAAGGGGAATTCATTATAGCCGGATGCAACCATACGCCAGTATTTTTCAATATGGCGTAATTCGTAATCTCCGGCTTGAATCGAACAGCAGATATCGCCGTCCCGATCACGATACCAATGCTCAATAACTTCAATCGTATCATCGCCAGCCTGGTACGTTTGCGCATCGGGTAAAAGAAAAGAATCAGAAGCATTTTTAAAATCTTCCGTTTGAAGTTTCAGACGTGAAATTTCCCCGGCGAAAACGCGTGCAAATTTTCGCTGATGCATAGGATAAACATATTGAATATATTCGCAGTCTTCCAATGTTTTTGCGGCAGGATCGGGATACAAAGCCTGCGGATCAATGGAGACAACACGGATATCGCCCGCCGTACCAAATGCGCTGTCCCAGAACACCTTCCAGGCGGAGGTACCTGTGATCAGACAACGCCGGTCATCCATGGCCGCCTGATCTGCGACGCGATTGTTTTCAAGTATGTACCGAACAACAAATTCCCGTTGCCGGGCACGGACGCTGTCAAGGTCGTCGTCGCGGCCCCGAAATTCAAAATCAGGAAGTTCTGCGTTAATTTGTGATTCGACTTGAAAATAAGGATCCGGGCTTTGCGAAGGAATCCAGGGAATACCGGATTCCTCGCAGCTTTGCGCGATCTGAGCGGCAGTACGATGCTGACCGTGATAGTATTCATAAAAGCGCGCCCATTTTTCGTCCGCCTCCGCCCGGTATGCGCGGGCGTATTCACCTAAAAAGCGTGCGCTGCGGACCCGGGCCTGCGGATCTTGATAATCGTAGATTTCCAAAAAGGATCTCACCTCACATTTAATAAATAGCGGATTTTTTCCAACCTCCGCGGCCAAACAGTTCGGCTCCGCGTTTTAGTACGGAGGTACGGCTGCAGGCGGGAATTGGCCGTCCGGCCACAAAATACCGCAGTGCATCCGGCGCATGGGTTAATTCATGCGGTGTGGCGGCGACATCGTTCGGATTGGCAGGATCATGGGAAATTGAAGGAAGAGTACGGATCAAATTTATACAATTGGAAAAAACCGTAAGCGCGGCGCGCATCCGTCCCTGCTCATCAAAGTAAGGTTTTAACCATTCCCGTAGATCGTACCAGCCGGCGACACGATTGTTTTCAGCCTTAGATAAAACAACGCCGTTTTCTGCAAAAATATCCGCTGCGGATTTGCCAGTATCCTGCCGGCGATTCCATAGATCAGGGGGTGCAAAGATCTGGTAGATTTGTTCATCCGGTGCAATATGCTTTCGAATACGCAAAGCGGCATCGGAAACAATTAAACCGCTCTCATAAATTTCCTTGTAAATCCAGGCGTGACCTTCGTTGTCTACTGCAATAAAATATGCAGCGAGCATATCCAGGCCATAATCCAGGCTGATATAACGCCTCCAGCTGTCGGGGAGGGGAAAGGGGGCGCAAGTGTGAATACTTTCGCGCCATTCGCAAAAGTATTGACCGCCGACGACCCCCCATTCGCCTAATCCGTATACCCGGTAACCGTCAGGATCGAAACGTGCGCGGGCCTGCATGCGTTTATGGAACTGTGCGTCAATAAAACGGTTATCGAGATAGGTGGATACGTTGGTTAGTACATCCGGATCCGGATAGTCAAAGAAGCGCTTTTTTAGCCAATGCCCGG
>CALWJF010000105.1 GCA_944380935.1 uncultured Clostridia bacterium | reverse complement strand
TATAATAAATTTCCTCAAATCAGGCAAATCCGGGTGTTGCGCAGTTGGTAGCGCGCCAGCTTTGGGAGTGCCGTGGCGGTATCCGGGACAGGGCAAGGCGAAACGCCTCAAAGCCTTGTGGCGCCTGCGTTTGCTGGATTTTCCCCGATTGCAGAAACGGCACAAAAGCGGCTTTGACCACATAAATGACCACAGACAGAAAAAACTTTATTTTTACCCTTCGCCGTGGTATCATGGCAGAAACTGAATATCCGGGTATAGCGAAGTTGGTATCGCGCCTGGTTTGGGACCAGGAGACCGTGCGTTCGAGCCGCACTACTCGGACCAAAATCCCTCTGAAATCGTAGATTTCAGAGGGATTTTTCTTATTCTTTGTCTATTGCGGCGCAATTTCTGAGCTACTCTCTGCGGTAAAATCGTCCGCTTTGGGGAGTAAATCCTGTCGGAAACACTCTTAATATACAGAAGTCCATCCCACACAAAAGCCTTCCATCAAACATTTTCCCCTCTTGCAGTATTAAATTGACTGTGCTATAATTTTAGTATTCCAATTAGCCGTATTAGCTTAGTTGGATAGAGCGCCTCCTTGACTAAGAGGTAGACGGGGGTTCGAGTCCCCCATACGATCATTTTAAGCTGTTGCTTTTTATATTTGTATTCAACTCCTCTTTTGGTCTTTTTTTGATTCCAAAAGAGGAGTTATTTCATGTCAAGCGAACAATTTGAGTGTAAAGCAACAAAAAGTCGCACGGCACTCGATTTAGAAAGCTAATGGTAGAATCTGCAAATGACATAGGGCATTTTCCTACGACACCCATCAAGGTAGCCAATCAAAGTAATTCTATCAGCAAGGAGGTTGCTGCCATATGAGACCATTTTCAATCAATATACGAGGTCGCGTAAAAAACTTTAATCTTCCTAAAAATCAGCCACTTGTGCCGCTTTTTGAGGCTATCGTGAATGCAATTCATGCCATTGGTGAGCGGAAATCCACCGATCCATCTTTTGAAGGTCAAATAATCATCAGAATTCTTCGTGATGGACAGTTTGTACTCGATGGCACTGGCGAATTGCCCCAGATTCAGTCCTTTGAAATTATTGATAATGGAATTGGGTTCAATGAAGCAAATATTGCTTCATTTATGGAATCGGACTCAACATACAAAGCCCAAATTGGCGGCAAGGGTGTCGGACGGTTTTCTTGGCTGATTGCATTCGAAAAAGCTGAAATAGAGAGTGTCTATTCCGAGGAAGATGAATATGTAAAACGATCCTTTGATTTCTCCATTTCTAATTCTGGCATCAATGATGCCCTCACCGACTGCACCGGGTATAATGATAATCAAACGACAGTCAGATTGCTCAATTACATTAAACCGTATGCCGATAATGTTCCTAAACGCAGTATTACCATTGCTATGCGGATAATCCAGCATTGTCTTGTATATTTCATTTCTGATGATTGTCCCCGAATTATCCTGCAGGATATTGATGAAACTCATGACTTAAATCGTATATTTAAGGAGAAAATTCGATCTGAAGCTAACAGCAAGACTATTGTCTTGAATGATGAAACCTTTGAGTTGCTCCATGTAAAAGCCGAAGAGTCTACTATCAACGGCAACAAATTATATTTATGTGCACATAACCGCTTAGTAGAAACAAAAGAACTGGATAAGTACATTACCGATCTTGATCGTCAAATCTTCGAAAAAAGTGGATTCTGGTATGTTGGCGTTTTGAGAGGGCATTACCTCGACGAGGCCGTTGATATGAACAGGCTTTCCTTTAACATTCCTGACGGTGGCCCGTTAGATAGTATGGCAAACATGATTACTATGGATCAGATCATGCGAGCGGTTGTCGTCGAAGTAAATGAATTTCTTAAAGGCTACCTTCAGCCTATTGCCACAGAAAAAATTCAAAGAATAACAGATTATGTAACGCATCGGGCCCCACAGTTTCGTCATCTATTGAAATACACACCTGAGGCAATTGCGAAAATCAAGCCTAATTTAAGCGAGGATAAATTAGATGATGAACTGTATCGTATAAAAAGAGAGTTCGATAGAACAACAGCCAAAGAAAACACTCAGCTTCTCGATGAGCTTAATAAAGGTGTAATCAGTTCAGACGAGTACATACAGAAATTTGGATTGCAAATTGAAAAAATAAATAGCGCTAACGGAGCCGCATTAGCCGAATATGTTGCTCATCGTAAGGTCATCCTTGACTTGATGGAGTTTGCAATACGCAAAAATGATGATGGGCATTTTCAAAAGGAGAGCTTTCTCCATAATATCATTTATCCAATGAGAACAACCTCTGTGGATACTCCTTATAGCAATCATAATTTGTGGTTGCTGGACGAGAAGCTCGCCTATTGTAGTTATATTTCCTCCGATATTCCGTTTAATAACAATCCTAAAGAAGACCGCGCAGACATAATGATCTTGGATTCTCCAGTTGCTGTTTCTGATGAAGAAAATGACGGTCGAGAATACGAGAGTATTGTCTTGTTTGAACTCAAACGTCCGATGCGAGATGACTATAATGGCAGTAATAATCCTGTCAATCAGTTATACGAATATGTTTCACAGTTGAGGAGCAACAAAAAAAGGGACAAGGATGGACGTGTAATCAGAGTCGGGCAAAACACCAAATTCTATTTATATGCTGTGTGTGACATCACAACTACATTAGAGCATATCTTGGATTTCCACGATTTTTCACAAACACCTGATAAACTCGGGTATTATAAGTACAATGATAAGATGAATGCATATATTGAAATCTTATCTTATGACAAAATTATAAATGATGCAAAGAAGCGCAATAGAATTCTCTTTGATAAACTGGGAATATAATTTTCTGTAATTCTGTCATACATGAAATACTAATTCACAGTCGTATTCCGCAACCCAAGTGGTTGTGGAATGCACTCTTTGCCCGTGCCGAACTGAAATCAGCGTACCCCATTATTTCCGAAGTGCCCTAACGCACGATCAAGTGTGTTAGGGCACTTGTTTATTTAGTTAGGTCATATTTATAGCCCGAATCATAAACAGTTCCTTATCATTGTTTATTGCGGTGTAGAATTTGAGGCATTGCGTTATAAAGTAAATAGTGTACCAATCACTTGACACTCTTACCGATGTTTTTTATTTCTTCTTTCCCTGATTGCCCTTCTTCTCCTCCGGTGGCCGCCCATCACCTTTGCCCTCGTCCTTCAGTCGCTGTGCCTCCGCAATCTCCGCTTTCATCTCCATGATCAGCACTTTCAGTTTCTCCTCGCACTCCTCGCGGGTATGGGCGTAAACATTGCGGGCGTGCTTTTTGCCATCAGGCCATTTGGGGGAATAGCGGCCTTCAAAGAGATGGTCGTTGATTTCGGTGACACAGCCCGTGCCGGATCTGCGCTTGCGGCCCACGTAGGGCTTGAAATCGGTCATACTTGGCTTTTCCGCCTGGGCCGGTGCAGTTTCCTGCCCCGGCTCTGAAGCGTCCTCCTGTGGCGCTGCCTTGCCGATGCCGCGGTCAATATTTTCGGCGGCTGCCCGCTGCATATCATCGGTAATGTGGGTGTAGATGTCCAGCGTGGTGGTCGCCGACACATGCACCAGCATGGCGGAGAGTGTTTTCACATCCATGCCGTTTTCCAGTGCCAGCGTTGCGAAGGTGTGGCGCAGATCATGAAATCGAACATGCTTGCACCCTGCGTGCTCCAAGATGAGCTGCAGTCTGCGGCGCACCACGCCGGGTGTGATGGGGCAGTCCTCTTTTACCGGGGATGGGAACATCCAGCGGGAGTCCACTGTTTTCTTATACTCCTGCAGCACCGCCACCACGGCGGGCGGCAGGACGATCTTGCGGACGGAGTTTTTCGTCTTGGGCGTGCTGATTTGAAGTTGGCCACGCACATCGTAGACCTGCTTGTTCACATTCAGTACACCGGTTTTGAAGTTCAGGTCGTCCCATTGCAGCGCCATGAGCTCGCCACGGCGCAGGCCGGTGGCTAAGTCCAGAAGGAACACTTCGTAGTAGCCCTCGAACTTCGCTTGGATAAGGAACCGTTGTAGTTCCTCCCGCGTCAGCACCTGCATCTCCCGTGCCTTTTTCGGCGGCAGCTTGCAGCCGATGGCCGGGTTCACACGGATCAGCCCATCCTGCACCGCCTGCTCCAGCGCTGAGCGGCAGGTGGCGTGGCACATACGCACCATTCGGTCGGACAGCCCTTCGCCGTACTTGTCGGTGAACCGCTTCCGGCCGCTTTTCTTGAGCCGACCGTAGAACTGCTGCAGGTCATTCTGCGTCAGCTTGTTCAGCGGAATGCTGCCGATCTCCGGGATGATGTGCAGGCGGATGCGGCTCTCGTAGGTCTCCTGCGTAGTTGGGCGGATCTTAGGCTTGGAGTGATTCTCGTACCAGTATGTCAGCCAGTCCCCGAAGGGCATCTCAGGCCGCACCTTCTCCGGCTTCAGTCCGCCGCATTCCTCCTTGAGCTTTTGGAGTTTTTCGAGGCACCCCTTCTTGGTTTTGGCGAGGACATTTTTCGTCTTGGGATAGCCGTTATCGTCATAGCCGATGACGATGCGCCCTTCCCAACGTCCGTCCTTACGCTGTCTTACGGTTCCGTCTCCGGCTTTTCGCTTTCTTGCCACGGTTTCAACTCCTTTCCGAAGATGTCCTCCATGAAGCCGCCTACGATGCCGCAAGCCTGCTTTTGCATATCTGATGTGACATGGGTGTAGGTGTCCAGCGTGAAGGACGC
>CALWJF010000104.1 GCA_944380935.1 uncultured Clostridia bacterium | reverse complement strand
TGAATTAAAACCTCGATTTGCTGTGGTGTAAGCGCATAAAGATGCATGGCTTCGATGAATTCAAAACCTTTGTTCATAAGCGTTGCAGAGTCAACGGTAATCTTCGGGCCCATGGACCAGTTGGGATGCCGTAGGGCGTCTTCCTTTGTCAATGCATAACAATCCTGTCGCGTGCGGCCATAGAAAGGCCCGCCAGACGCTGTAAGTAGAATTTTGCGAATTGACTTGCGGTCTTCGCCATTAAGACACTGAAAAATGGCGCTATGTTCGGAATCTACCGGCAAAATTGGGCAATTTTTTTCCTGCGCATGATGCATAATCAGCGTTCCCGCACAAACCAGCGTTTCCTTGTTCGCAAGTGCGATGGTTTTTCCTTCATTTAAAGCTGCCCAAGTAGGGAGAAGTCCGGCAATACCGACCATTGCCGTAACAGTGGTATCAGCCAAAACCGCCGCTTCGCAAACTGCCGCAGTGCCACCACCAACACGGATATCGGTATCAGCCAACGCAATACGCAACTGGCGCGCAGCAGGTTCGTCCGCCATTGCTACAAAACGCGGATGAAACAGCCGTGCCTGGGCTTCCAGTTGTGCAGCATTATGGCCTGCCGCCAGCGCTTCTACGCGGATACCCAGCCGTGCCGCGACATCCAGCGTTTGGGTACCTATGGAACCCGTTGAACCTAAAACACTAATCCGATTCATACGATACTGGCAAAGAAGGCAAGTAGGATTTCCACTGTTGGCGCAGCAAAAAGTACGCTGTCAAAGCGATCCAGTACGCCACCATGTCCGGGCATGAGCTTCCCATAATCTTTTATGCCTGCACCACGTTTAATATACGACATAGACAAATCTCCAAACTGAGAAAGTATGGAAGCAAACAACATAATAATAGCCAGACGGGGAGCAGAAAGGGAAACATCCCAAACTGTATGCGCAATCGGAATCAGCAACATCGATACAGCAACACACAATACTGTACCCCCAATACACCCTTCCAGTGTTTTTTTGGGGCTGATTACAGGTGCAACGGGATGCCGGCCAAACAACATACCGGTAAAATAAGCAAAAGTGTCGGTCAACCAGGCCGCAATAAAAGGCAATAGTACCAGAAGCATACCGTAGTCCATCCGCCGAATCCGGAGTACTGCGCCTAAGGCTAACGGAAGAAACGTACTGGCTAAAAAAGCAAGAAAAATTTCATGAAAGTCAATTTTCCCGCCGGAAATAACGGCGCATAGAAACAGAACCATACCGCACAGCAGAATGCCGAGCGCTGAATCCAGTCCCGCATAAATAGTCAACGGCAGGATTCCTGCAGAAAGAAGTATGGACACAACTGTTAATACCCGCGAACGGCACAGCTGAGTCGCATGCAGCATTTCGTAGCAGGCAAGTGCACAAAGTATGGATATCACGACGGGCAGAACCCATTCGGATGCCCAAAATAAAACAAGAAAAAACAAAGGCAGCGCAACCGCCGCAGAAAGGATTCGTTTCAGCATAAAACTCCCTCTGGCGTCTTAAATCGCGCCAAAACGCCGGGAACGGGCCTGATAACTGCAAATCGCACGGTATAGTTCGTCACGATCAAAGTCCGGCCAGAGCACCGGCGTAAAGTAATATTCTGCATAAGCTGATTCCCATAAAAGGAAATTCGACGTGCGGATTTCTCCGGAAGGACGAATAATCAAATCAGGATCGGGGATGCCTGCTGTATCAAGATTGGCAGAAATAGTATCTTCGTCGATGGCACTCGGTTCAATACCGGAGGTCATAATCCGACGGACTGCATGTACAAGTTCTGCACGGCCGCCATAGTTAATGCAAACGTTAACATGCAGACCGGTGCTGTTCGTACTCAATGCATCTGCACGCTGAATCAGAGCTTTCAATTCATCCGGCAGAGGAGCCTGATCTCCAATAATGCGCAGAGAAATGTTCTTTTTTGGGATTTCTTCAATTGCCTCACGCAAGTATTGTCCCAACAATGCAAGAATTGTATCCACTTCTGTTTTAGGTCGAGCCCAGTTTTCTGTGGAAAAAGCATAAACTGTCAAATATTCAATCCCAATATCATTACAAAGAGTGGCAATATTGCGAAAAGTTTCGCTGCCAACACGATGCCCTGCTGTACGCGCAAGCCCGCGCATGGTCGCCCATCGTCCGTTTCCATCCATGATAATGGCGATATGCCGTGGAAGACGCGAAAAATCGGGCTGAACCGATTCTTCGCGTCCTGATTTTTTATATTTGCGAAAAGGGCGCAACATGCGCTTAAACCTCCAGAAGTTCCGATTCTTTATTCGCAGCGATTTTATCAATTTCCTTAATATATTTATCTGTCAACGTCTGGATATCCTTTTCAATATCGTTATAATCGTCTTCCGTAATTTCACTTTTCTTTTTTTGTGCTTTAAACGCATCCATCGCTTCACGACGAATATTGCGGATGGCTACTTTAGAATCTTCAGCAAACTTTTTAACTTGTTTGATTAATTCACGGCGCCGTTCCTCCGTTAATGTCGGAAACAGTAAACGAATAATACGGCCGTCATTTTGCGGATTAATTCCAATATCAGAAGCAAGAATTGCTTTTTCAATCGTTTTCAGCAGGCTTGCATCCCAGGGCTGTATGGTTAACATACGCGGTTCTGGAGATGCAATAGACGCCACCTGATTCAGGGGAGTCGTAACGCCGTAGTAATTGACGCTGATTTTATTCAGTACGGAAGCGTTGGCACGTCCTGCCCGTAAGGTGGCATAGTTTTCGTTTAAAACCTCAATAGTTTTATTCATTTTATTTTCTTGTTCTTTGTATTCCCCAGCCATAAAGATAGTCCCTCCTTATATTTCTTTACAAACGATCGTACCGATATTTTCTCCTAAAATTGCACGATATATATTTTCCGGATCCTGTGCGCCAAACAGTAATGCAGGCATATCAATGTCGTGTGCCATACATGCAGCAGTTGAGTCGATGACTCCAAGATGTTGTTCGATAATTTGCTGGTAGGTAATCTTATCAATTTTTTTTGCATCAGGGAACTTATGCGGATCACAATCATAGACACCATCAATGTTTTTAGCCAGCAAAACAATATCCGCATCGATTTCGGTAGCACGCATAATCGCAGCAGTATCGGTTGAACACAAAGGATTACCAGTCCCACAACCGAAAATAACAACTCTTCCACGATTTAAGTGAGCAATTGCTTTTATACGGGAAAATGGCTCTGCAAAAGCATGCATTTCCAGTGCTGTCATTACGGCAGTTTCAATTCCTTTTTGCTCCAACACATCAGAAAGTGCTAAAGCGTTAATTACTGTACCCAACATGCCCATATGGTCGGCGCGAGTTCGCTCAATCCGGCCCTCTCCATTTTTTATACCGCGCCAGATATTTCCAGCGCCAACCACGATTGCCAGTTGCACACCACTTTCGCAACAGCGTTTGATAATATCAGCAAGTCTGGATAGCACAGTGAAGTCGAATCCCATTCCGGATTCTCCTCCCAGTGCCTCTCCACTGACTTTGAGCAGGACGCGCTTATAAGCAGCTAAAGCCATGGTCTCACCCCATTATTCCTGAATCGACATGAATCGCACACCTATTCATGCTATTCTATTTTACCGCAATTCTTCCCGTTTGGAAAGAGGGTAAGACACAAGTTTAAAAAAATTTGCCATAGACAAGAAGGATTCTGTTATCCTCAGCAGAAGAAATATAAGAAAAAGAAAAATACGTAAATTGTGTCAAAAAGCTTTGTCGTTTCTTTGTATGCCTGCATAATATGAAGAGCAGAAGGGAGATGAAAGCCAAATGGATTTCGAAATTTATCTGGGAGCCAATACGCCTGAAGGATTTTATTCGTATTTTGACGATTTTGTAGCGCAGGTTCGCAAGCTTTACATTATCAAAGGTGGACCAGGCAGCGGAAAATCTACAATGATGAAAAAAATTGCTCGTTTTGGTACAGATTCCGGCGTACATACGGTCTGGATTTACTGTTCATCTGACTTTGATTCGCTCGACGGCGTATTTTTCCCGGATTATGGAATCATGTATGCAGATGGGACTGCGCCGCATGTTTTGGAGGCAAAAACGCCAGGCGCACGGGAAGAACTGATCGACTTTGGACAGTGCTTTAATACAGCAGGATTGGCAAAAATTGTGGAAGAAATTAAGGCAGAAAATCAAAATCTTTCTGTTTGTTATGAACAATGTTATGCATATCTGGCAGCGGCCAAAAATGTCAAAGCGCGAATTGACGAGCAATATGTTCCAGAACCAGGGCTGCTTAATGCTCGTGCACAGCGTTTGGCTCGACGGACTATAGGGAACCGCCGGAATGCTGCACCGGGGAAACGATATGAAATCTTTTTGTCCAGCTTTACAAAAGATGGATTGGAAAAACGGAATATTCCAGATGATTATCAATTTTTCCCCGTTTTTGATCCATATTCCAGTTGCGGTCCAATGATGGAACTGCTTGCTAAATACGCAGTTGAAAATGGATATGATGTCTATGCCGCACATGATCCGTATTGTCCGGCAGGCGACGCGTTGCATATACTGCTTCCGCAACTTCGTCTTGCTTTTGTCAGTACGGGTCGGCCTTTTGGATATGATAATGCACCCGGCCGGCATCTACGATTTGATGCGCCGGACACGGGTGCAAATTTGGCGGTAAAAGAACGTCGCCGTCGAGATAGTAAGATTCTGCATGCATTGGAAATGTGTGCTGCTGATGCACTGACACGTGCAAAGACAATACATGATCGTTTGGAATCACTGTATCATCCTTATGTTGATTTTACAAAGGCGGATCAAATTACCAAAACACAACTTGAAATGCTTAATGTGGTCTTTGCGTCTAACTAGATGTAAAACAGATGACAGCCAATGGTAGTAACATACTCGCAATTATTGGAAATCCAAAAGCTGGAAGCAAGCGAAGGATTGAAAAAATAAAGGCTGCTACCAACTATGTCTTCTCCATCCAGCGCGCGTCGAGCAGCTTCATAGCAGTCTTCATCCGGTGTACAATAAATTGTTCCGTTGGAAACAGGCTCGAATTGGACTCCCCAGTTTGTGTCAAAAATCACATCGTAAATCGTATCCGGGAATTCATCTGAAGCAACACGATTGAGAATTACATTTCCGACGGCAATTTTCCCCTCCATGCTCTCTCCGCGCGCTTCTGCGTAAATAATGCACGCTAACCAATAAACATCATCTTCATCGTAACTTGCAGCTGCGCTGCCTGGGATGGATCCGGAGGGAATTTCGGGTGTGGAAATTTCGGAATTCCCCCAGGTTCCATTTACATTCGGGATTGCATCTCCGGCAAATGCTGTGCGGCTTTCGTGATCCCAGTATACGCTTTTTCCCAACGCTGCAGCGATGCTTCGAATCGGCGTATACATCCGGTTCCCGATCAGCTCGCTGCCGTGTTTTTCCGAGAAATTTGAACGGCTCCCATTATCGGTATAAACTTGCGCTGTATGGGTTTGTGTATCCCATTCAACTTTTGCGCCAAAATCCTCGCAAATTTCCCGTAAAGGTGCATATAATACATCATTCTTTATGTAGACATCAGCTTGTGTCTGCGCACCGTTTATCAAGAGCCGCACATTCGGGGTGGTTGACAAACCATGTGCGAATGCTGCCGTACCCAAAAGCCCAAAACACAGTGTGGCAGTGAGCGCCGCTTTAATTTTCCTGTTCATTAAATCCACTCCTTTTTTGGTGATGGATTCATTATAAATTACAAAATGGTAACAAATCAATGACAAATTTTTTCCAGCTTCTATTAAGCAGAAGATTAGATGTAATAAAAATACTTAAATTAAAACTAAAAACTACGCCTGCAAATACAAAGCAGGCGTAGTTTTTAATTATACACATAAAGATAAATATAGGGAATTGAAGGTATTGTGTGCAGTATCAACCGGTTCAGCTCGATGAATTCGAAGAAACCGACAGCCTGCACGTTCGGCAGTCTTTTGATCCTTGTCTTCATCCCCTACGAAGATTAAATTTTTCGGAGTCTCATGAAAAGCAGATGCAATTTGGATTAACCCATACGGATTCGGTTTCCGATATCCGCAAGACAAAGATGAAACATAAAAGTCAAAGAAAGAAAGGAGCTCATGGAAATCCCGTTGGAAATATAACTCCGGCATAGCAGTCGGTAAATCCGTCAAAACTGCAAGGTAGAACCCCGCTTGCCTAAATTTTATAAGGTTGGGGATCACATCAGGATAAATAAAACTTTTAAGTTCCAATCCATCAAAAAAACTGGAAATAGCCAAAGCAATTTTCGGCAATTCAGGCCAGTGGGCCAAACATGCTGTAAAAATAAAATCCGGTGTATATTCCTTTTCTCGGTAAAAAATACGAGGATTAAATTGTCGCAAGATTTGAACGGACAGAAACAGATCTTTTTCAGAAACGGAAATAGAACATGCATTTGCTACTGCCTGGAATCCCTGCATATAATAATCCGCCCAATTTGCAGGCATACCGCTGTATTCCATACAAGTTCCGCCCAAATCAAATACAAGTACTGGCATAGGGCAAATTTATGTCCGACCAGGCATTGCAATCAAAACATCTGCACGATGGGTCAAAATCGTATCCACTTTCATATCCAGAAAACGTCGGGCCTCATAACTATCATCTGCCCAGTAGGCACCGACACGAATCCCGTAACTGTGCGCACGCTCAACCATGGCTTTGGTAAAACGCGGTTTGTAAAATTGTACGCGCGAGCAGGCAAACCGGACAGCATAGTCAATGGCTCCCAGGCCGGATTCGTCGGCAGCATCTACGGCACAACGGGCAATGTCAGGTGCAAAACGGCGGCACAGCTCAAGCGTTTTTCCGGAAGCGCTGAAATAGGCATAATCCAATGCATTATGCTGATACAGCAAACGGCGCAAGTTTCGGATCACCTTTGCATCCTTTCCGGGCTCGTTAATATGAATATTAAGCGTTATCCGGCCTGCAAAGTGTTCAATTACCTGCTCAGGCGTACAAAAATACGTATACCAGTTTCGGTAAGCACCAGCATTGATTCCCAGTAAAGTTTCTACACGGTAGTCGGCAAGTTTTCCTTTCCGGTCAGAAACACGATCGATTGTTTCGTCATGACAGACTATCATATTCCCATCTCCGCACAAACGCACATCAAACTCAATTTCGTCGGCTCCGACTGCCTGTGCAGCAGCAAAAGCAGCCATGGTATTTTCCGGTACTAACCCGGAAAGCCCACGGTGTGCGCAGATAATGTGCTTTCGAAAGTCTGCCATGCCAAAAACCTCCTTATTGACGGAACAGGGAGAGCTTCAAGGCTTTCAAACGTTTCATGACATCACAGCCGCCACGGCCAAAATAATCATGTAGATACTGGTATTCTGCATAAATCTGATCGTAAAGAGCGCTGTTTTCCGCAATTGGTTCATAATGATGATCCAGTACCTTTGCCATATGACGACCGGCCTCAAAAACATCGTCATAACCGCCTGCAGCGCTCCCGGCAGCGACAGAAGCCATAATTGCACTGCCAAGTGCTCCGCATTGGGTTGTACCAGCGATATAAACCGGCATCTTCAACACATCAGCATAAATTTGCATCATCATCGGATCTTTTTGCGCAATGCCTCCGGCTGCATAAAATGCGTCGATGGCAACACCGTGCGAACGGAAATTCTCTACAATCATACGAGTGCCGTAAGCAGTAGCTTCAATTAAAGCGCGATAGATGTCCTCCGGCTTGGTCTGCAGAGTCATGCCCAGAATCAATCCAGTCAGGTCAACATCAACTAAAATAGAACGGTTTCCGTTCCACCAATCCAACGCTAAAAGGCCGCTTTCTCCTGGCTTTTTATTTTCACATAAACTCTTCAAATATTGATGGATATTCTTTCCCTGACGTTTGGCTTCTTCATGATAAGAAGCGGGAACACAGGTATCGACTACCCAGGCGAAGTGATCCCCTACACAACTTTGCCCTGCCTCATAGCCATAGTAGCCAGGTACAATGCCGTCTTCTACATAGCCGCAAATACCCGGCACATTGTGTTCTTCGGTGCCAAGCACCATATGGCAGGTTGAAGTTCCGATAATGGCAACCATTTTCCCGGGTCCGTCTACAACTGCCGGTACGGCGACATGTGCGTCAACATTTGCAACTGCAATAGCAATACCCGGACACAGACCGGTAACACGCGCCATTTCCTCTGTAAGGCCGCCTGCGCGGGAACCAAGCGGGAGAATGGGGCCCGTCAGTTTTTCTTCAACAAGATTTTCCATACGAGGATCAAGAGCGCGGAAGAAATCTTTGGAAGGATAACCTTCGCGTTTGTGCCACAGCGCTTTATAACCGGCGGTGCAGGAATTGCGCGTTTTTACACCGCACAACTGCCAAACCACCCAGTCACAAGCTTCCATAAAGACATCTGCCTGTGCGTAAATATCCGGAGCCTCATTTAAAATTTGCCAGATTTTCGGAATCATCCATTCGGAAGAAATCTTACCGCCATAACGCGCAAGCCAGGTTTCACCGCGTTCTTCAGCGATACGGTTAAGCGCATTTGCTTCATCCTGCGCCGCATGATGCTTCCAAAGTTTAACATAAGCATGCGGTTCATCCGCCAGATCGGGGAGGAAACACAATGGGGTGCCGTCTGCTTTTACCGGCAACATTGTACATGCGGTAAAATCGATTGCGAGACCAATAATATCCTGTGCGTTAACGCCGGATTTCGCCAAGACATCCGGAATCGTAGTTTTTAATACATCTATATAATCCTGCGGATGCTGAAGCGCCCAATCTGGCGCAAGTGGTTTCCCTGAAGGCAAAGTTTCATCCATAACCGCGTGGGGATATTCCAGAACACTGTGGGCAAGCTCACGGCCATTTGAGAGATCAACCAAAGCGGCGCGGCCGGAAAGCGTGCCATAATCAATACCAATTGCATATTTGCTCATATTGTCACCTCAAACAAATAAATGAAGATGAAAAGATCCATATCTTATTATGCGGATAATTCTGTTAAAAGTCAATATGCTTTTAGAAGAATTGCTTAAAAAATCATGCTTTTTTCGAAAAAAACTGATGGTTTTGCCGAGCATCAGCATATTAATATTCATCCCAGGTAAAGCACGGCTGCTCTGGCCAGCGTCGGTCAAATGCTTCTGCACTTCCGGCATCCAGAATCAGGGCACCCTGTGCGCGAAGCGCATATAGGTTGCGATAACCGCAGACGAGCTGGATCAGCTGACCGGCGTCCAAGATAAAATCCGGTTTTCGATTTACGCGCCGGCCGGTTAAATCAAAAATGCCGTTGTTGGACTCCGCAACATTTTGGGTCACCTGGATGCAGAATCCTGGGTCATTAAAAACTGCGTGCAGAAGTGAAGCAGTATTTCCAACTGCCGCCGCCCCAAATGGAATTAAAGCGGCAGGGAAGGCAACCGTCTGATCGGGAGGGATTCGCCCGGAAAATCCAAGACCATACTGTCCGGCATAACTGCGCAATGCAGTAAAAAGTTGCTGCATAGCAGCCGCATCCTGCCATGCACCTTCCCGTAAATGCAAATAGCCGTTTTCCGTTTCGCAAAAAGCATAAGATATAAATTTCCCGTCTATATCATGTAAAATCCAACCTGTACCGCCGTCGCAGGAAAAATCGGCAAGCTTAATCCAAAAATCCTGTATCGTACGCACAAGACAAGTTGAGTAGGGTTGACAGAATTGGGAATATAACGCCTGAATCTGTGGAAGATGTTTAGTTTGTATCGGCGTCAAGATCATTGAAGTTGCTGAACAGGAAGCAGGAGGCAGGGAAAATTGCTGCGTATCAGAAACTGGAGCAAAGGAAAAGCGTTTATAAATTTGGAAATCCACTGGCTTTTGTACAATAAGCGCACAGCCCGCATCCGCAAGTGAACACATGGCAAATTGAAGGCAGGCGCGCATATGTCCGCGCCCCTCAAATTCTTTTGCAGTAGAGACACCGCATAGCATCGAACCTTGAACGGCACGGCCACGGATACGTACGGTTACTGGAGGAACTTGCAATGCACTGGAAATGCATCCTTCCTCCGTATATACAACTGTCGTTTGTGGATGGGCGCGTTGCTGGAAAAAATAATCGGCAAAAGCATCGCTGTCCCCAAAACGTGCTTGCCATAAGTTGCGTACCGCCGGCATATCTTCCGGCTGTGCCCATCTAGGCATGTTCAATTGCCTCCCCAGAACCGGGAGTATGACCATAGGCAGATTTATATTGACGGCAGAAATAGCTGACACTGTGAAATCCTGTAGCCTGCGCAACATCTTTTACCGGCAGACAGGCTGTTTGAAGCAGCATTTGCGCACGCTCTAGTCGGAGTTTCGTTCGATATTCAACCGGTGAAATACCGTAGCATTGAGAAAATAGCATTCGGAAACGTGTTTCTTTCATCAAACAGGCTTCGGCATAACGAGAAACCGGCTCATTTTGCAAAAATTCAAGTTCCAGAAGCGCTACGCCAGGCGCGATATGCGCTTTCGCATCGGAGCCTGCAGCACAAGCCAAAGCATCATGCATAGCAAGCAAGTGTAGAAATTGCGTATCCATGGCAAACACCGAAGCTTGTCCCGAACCGGTATAAGCCTCCGCAAGCGCGTGGAAAACACTGGAGGCAGCTGTCTCTTTATAAACAGCAGCTGTTCCAAAACACATTGAGTAAGGAATACAATGCGCAGGAATGCGTACCAGGATACAGAAATTGCAACAGGCCGATATATGCGCTGCTTCGCCGGCAGGAAGATAAAGATAATCACCGGCAGCACAAATTAACGTTTGCGACGAAATGTGTGCACGTATCTCGCCTTCAACAGGAAAGCAGAACGTATGTATCGGCGGATTGACTGGATAATACACCATTCCATGGTAAGTACCTGCGAAAACACAGGACACACCGGAAAAAACACTATGTTTCATTTTGGTATCCTCCACCCAATTTATTACCATTTTACTATAAAAACCCATTTCTATTATAGCATTAAGCAATAAAAAAAGCCACGATAGACTGAAATAAAAAGAAGTAAATTTCTTATGCAAACTGGTATTGACAAATTCTGTTGTATGTGGTATGATAATCAAGCGCTTTGAGTGTGCGGGTGTAGCTCAATGGTAGAGCGCCAGCCTTCCAAGCTGGATACGTGGGTTCGATTCCCATCACCCGCTCCATTCCCAAGGGTGTTTTTTGCCCGGCGTTTGCTATGAAGCCGACGATATGCGCCTGTAGCTCAGGTGGATAGAGCAACTGCCTTCTAAGCAGTGGGCCGGGGGTTCGAGTCCCTCCAGGCGCGCCAATTTTCTGTTATATGTAGCCACAAAGGCAGAAAAACTTGGTACATGTGTTTTTTAACCTAGGGACAAGCGATGTGACAATAGTTTATTGTCTGAATATGGTGGATGTAGTTCAGTTGGCTAGAGCGCCAGATTGTGGCTCTGGAGGTCGCCGGTTCAAGCCCGGTCATCCACCCCATTTTTTCTTTTACCGCATTGGGATGTAGCCAAGTCGGTAAAGGCACCAGACTTTGACTCTGGCATACGTAGGTTCAAATCCTGCCATCCCAGCCAGAAAAGCGCTTTTTTCCTGAGTCTTCTAGGAAAAAAGCCCCAATAAAAATACCATTTTATGGTTTTTATAAACTTGATCCATTAGCTCAGTCGGCAGAGCACCTGCCTTTTAAGCAGGGTGTCCGGAGTTCGAATCTCCGATGGATCACCACGTCGTCGCGGACTGCATGTCGTTCGCGACGACTTTTTTGCAAAAGTCATCTCTCGGTCATTTCGTCGCTTCTTCTTTCCAAATCGGACCTGTTGTGCTGGGCATCGGCTTGGTTTTGGCTGTGAAACGGAAGCAGGGACATCTGTGTATTGGGATGTTCCATCTCGGAGTAGGCAATATGACATTTGCTTCGATTTTTTATAAAATTCAGAGTGCGCTTATCTGCTGCTCCGCCTATCCAAGTGCAGTCGCTTGCACTGGGTTGCGACTTGAGATCGGGTGCGAATCTTGAAAGCTGGCATCTATATTGTCCGGATTTTTCAAAAGCCTGAATGTGAAGACATTCAGGCTTTTTTATTTTTCCCAGATTTTAGAAAAAAATCACCCTTATAGAAAAGTCTTAATTTACGGATAAATAGGATAAATTGGCGGGTATTGCAGATGGAGAAATCTGTACTTTTACAGAATATAAAAATAAAATTCCGTCTATAAATGCAGCTATAGTTTTTATTAAGTTAAAATGAAAATGTGTACCATCACAATCCTTTAATTTACATTGACACAGATAGGATTCCTGATATAAAATACTAATAATAATGCGTTAATTGACAAATATGCCGATAAATTAATTATAACTGAAAAAGGAGCGTGGACTGGGTGAATACAAACTTGGATTTACAAAAATATAAAGATCTTGCCCGTGCGGTTGCTGCGGAAGGGTGCGTACTCTTACGCAATGAAAAGGACGCGCTTCCTTTGAAAAGTGGCGCACGCGTTGCTGTATTTGGACGTGCGCAAGACGCATATTATAAAAGCGGGACGGGTTCCGGCGGAATGGTCAATACGGCTCCGGTTGCCAGTATATTGGAGGTATTAGAACAGGAACCCGGATTGCGTATTGACGTCGATATTAAAACCTTATATCAAACATGGATTGCCGAACACCCGTTTGAGTCCGGTTCCGGATGGGCTTGCGAACCGTGGTTTCAGGCAGAAATGCCGCTGGAGCTTTCTATGGTACAGCAGGCTGCCGCTCGCTGCGATAGCGCCGTTGTGGTGATTGGCCGGACGGCTGGAGAAGATCAGGACAACACAGCACAGGAAGGCAGCTATATGTTGACCGCGACGGAATGGAATATGCTGGATGCAGTTTGCTCTGCCTTTTCCAAAACAATCGTATTGCTCAATGTTGGCAATCTCATCGATATGCAATGGGTAGAAACTTTTCAGCCGGCCGCAGTAGTATACTTATGGCAGGGTGGGGAAATGGGTGCGTATGCAGCCGCTGATATCCTGACCGGCAGGGTGAATCCTTGCGGCAAACTAAGCGACACCATAGCGAAGAACATCCAGGATTATCCCGCTGCGGCCAATTACGGAGATGCGCATCAGACAGAATACTGCGAAGATATTTATGTCGGATACCGATATTTTGAAACTTTTGCACCGGAAAAAGTTTTGTATCCATTTGGATTTGGACTTTCTTATTCCACATTTTCTATTGAAACCATACGTTTTATCCAGCGGGA
>CALWJF010000103.1 GCA_944380935.1 uncultured Clostridia bacterium | reverse complement strand
TTGAATTCGACCGTGAATTTCTTGTTTGGCATCCCTTTCGGCATAGTAAAACACCCCCTGTATAGGTTTATTTTCCTACACAGGGGGCGTTTTGTCTATTGTCCGTTTTTACTGGACCTGTTCATTCCTTCGAGAAAAGGGGCTTTTTATATAAGAAAATATTATGATTTTGCAAATATCAGTTTTTTACGCCAGCTTCCCTTTAAATACCAGAAAAGCAGGCAAATAAAACGAGTCAAATTGTCTGCAACCATGCAAACCCAGACAGCAGAGAGGCCGGAGTGAAAAATGTTGATGCATAACCAGGAAAATACAATACGGACTCCCCACATGGATGCAATGGAAATCAAAAAGGGGATTTTGGTTTCACCCATACCGTTAAAAGTGCCTTCCAAAATGATGACAACAGCAAAAAACGGCTCGGAAACGGCGACAATGCGCAACACTTCTGCACCAAGTATGATTACCTTCGCATCGGATGTAAATAACCGCATCATAGAAGTGGAAAAACAGAATAAAAGGATGGCAAGTGCACCCATAAGGGAAACTGCGATGGCAGTGATGGTTGAGGAATATTGAATCAGTTTTCGGCCGTCGCGTGCCCCGGCACTATGTCCTGAAAGTGTAGCGGCGGCGGCCTGCATGCCATATCCGGGTATATAAAACGCCTGCTCCGCAGTAATGGCGATAGAATGCGCGGCAACGGAAATCGTACCTAAATGGGCGATCAGTGCGGTAAATACAACCTGTCCAAGACATGCACCAACCCGCTCAGCGGCAATTGGGGTCCCAATGTGTATGCATTGGTGCATGATTTTCCGGTCATAATACGGTTTCTGTCCATGGAGGCCAAGTTGCGTGCAGCGGTATGCTGCACCAGCCATAAAAATACCGCCGGCGATATAGGCGATGGCAGTGGCAATTGCTGCGCCGGTAACGCCAAGCCCTGCTCCCCACATGGGTATATCAAAGCCTAAAATGTTAAGCGTACGGGAGGAATTAATCAGGAGGAAATTGAGCGTAATGTTAATGACATTCATTCCGATATTAATTAGCATGGGCGTTTTGGTATCGCCGACCGCACGAAGGACGGATGCAAATAAGATACTTGAGGCGCGAAATACCATGGGGGAGCAAACAATGGCAAAGTAAACAGCAGCATCTTTCTGAATTTCCGGGTCGGCGCCAAGCCATCCGGGAAGAAACGGGCTAATAGAGAGTGTAAGCACACCGAGTATGCAGCCAAGAAATAATATAAGATATACCGACTGCATGGCAGCACGGTGTACACGGGTTTGATCACCTGCACCGCGTGCCTGAGAAATGCAAGATAATACGCCCATTGCCATGGCGAACATCGGTGCGTTAATCAGCCACATCATGGTCGTTGTCAGACCGACGGAAGCGGAAGCATTTGCACCAATTGCACCTACCTGAGCAGTATCGGCATAGGAAACGATGGTTTGCAAAGCCTGCTCCATAATTGTAGGCCATGCAAGTGTAACGATCGTGCGCATCATAGATCGATCACGCAATGTAGAAAGAATGAAGTTGTGCATAGATCCTCGCTATTTTAATCTTTTGCTGATATTGTGTTGATAATTTCTGTTTTTATGAGAAAACACTCCGAAAACAACAGGAGGTTTTATATAGACGCAAAAAGGTACGTTTGGTTTTTATTGATTTTATGGGCGAATCGTCCTCAAAAACGTTTATACGACCGTGGAAAAATGGTTCAAAACCAGGATTTTCGGCATAGATTCATTTTTTGCTATATCTCCCAATTTGATGAGTCTATGGAATTGCGCATCTTTTATAGTACCGCGGCCGGGGGTAATCCATATAAGCTCAAAGAAAGTTTAGAACTGCTCATGGATTTCTGCTGTTATGTTACGCAATAAAAGATTTACGAAATCTTGCAATCAAAAGCCTTTTCGAACCTAAAGTCAATCTTTGTAATTTACATATTGTATTCTTCTTATTTTTCTGTGAAAACATTGGAAATCGACTGTCTGCCTTTTTCGCTGAAATCATCTGCTGTGTTTTCACGATATAATTCTCTAAAATATTCAGGGAATCGTACTTCAAAACATATTCTGATCCCGATTCTTACGCCGTCAATCTTAAATATGCCCTCTTTATTCCCTATAGTAAAGTTATCTTTATCCCATCCCCACAAGGCTCTCTTATGGTAGTATCTGTTACTCTACCAGGCGATATTAGCCTTGCGCGATTATAATATTCATTTTGCGCTTTTGTAATTATACCAACAAGGGATATACATATTATATTTGTCCTATATTTTGGATCACTTCAGCATCCCCGCCGTCGGCAGGTGCGGCGGTCCTTACTATATAGCAACCAAGAGGGCGAAAGCAACAAGTGCTTTCACCCTCGCATAATATGGTTTTCCTTATAATTGCCCATATCTTTTATACGCCATAGGAACCCCGGGCATAATTTGGGTGCCAAGCGGTAAAAATGATTGCTGTTTTTAGTAGTATCTCAATATGCAAAAAGCCGGCTGCTATTTTTTATTCGTTTTTGTGGCAGGATTGAGCATGAGATTGACTAAGATCCCCAGGATTAAAGCTGTAGCAATCGAGGTAATCTGGAGTTGACCGAAGTCGATTACCAGACCGCCGATACCAATAATCAAGATCGTGGAAACGACAAACAGATTACGGTTTTCACCGAGATCCAGATCTTTAAACATTTTTAAACCGGAAACAGCAATGAATCCATATAATGCGATACATACGCCGCCCATTACACAGCTTGGAATGGTATTTACCAACGCAACAAAGGGACTGAAGAATGCAAGGACAATACAGCCGATAGCGGAAGCCGCGATGGTAGCAACGGAAGCATTACCGGTGATAGCAATACACGCTACAGATTCACCATAGGTGGTATTGGGGCAGCAACCGAAAAATGCACCGACCATAGAACCGACGCCATCCCCAAGCAGAGTACGGGAAAGGCCGGGGTTTTCCAACAGATCCTGACCAATAATCGTACTTAAATTGCGATGATCGGCAATATGTTCAGCAAATACGACGAAGGCGACTGGCATATAAAGAAGAGCAAGTGTCCCCATGCAGGACCAGTCAAAGGCGGAAACTTCATCAATGGCTTGAACAAATGCAAATTTCGGAACATGGAAGAAGCTGGAGAGGGAAATAGTAGCGAAATTGTTGGATAACGCGCTGAAATCAACAACTTTCAATGCTTCGGTACCTGTTGCATTACCAATTACCGTAAAGATTGAGGCCGTAATATAGCCTGCACCAATACCGATTATAAAAGGGATGAGTTTTGCCATCTTTTTACCGTAAGTAGAAGCAAGTACGGTAACGAACAAGGTAACTAAGCCACATAGAATGGCAATCAACGTAGAACCGCCGGCATTGGCTTTTTGCAAATCACTTATTGCATTGCCAGCAAGGGAAAGCCCGATAATCGAAACAGTCGGACCAATAACCACAGCAGGCATCAATTTGGAAATCCATTTAACGCCGGCAAGCTTTATAATTAAAGCGATAACAACATAAACCAATCCGGCTAGAATAGCGCCGATAATAATACCAAAATAACCGAACGCAGTTGCTGCATACATGGCAGAGAGGAAAGCAAAGGAACTTCCAAGAAAGACCGGGCTGTTACCCTTGGTAAAAAGGATATAGGTCAAGGTACCAAAGCCTGCACCCAGCAGCGCTGCAGCAGGATCCATGTCCAGATTGGTGACGCCAGTGCTGTTGACCAGTACGGGAACGACTAATGTTGCCGCCATAATAGCAAGCATTTGTTGGAAAGCAAAGACGAGCAATTGAGAGAATTTGGGCTTATCTTTGATGCCGTAAATAAGGTTCATGTGTTTCTTCCTCCTGATAATTTATCATTAAATCTTTCGATTTAATTTTCCAATGTACGAAATTCACAACCCGTTTCGGACAGATAATCCCTGCTATTCTTCAATATACAGGCATCAACAGGGGGAAATCTGTTTTTTAATGGAATAATCAGTATGGGCCGTCCACATCATAGCATCAGGGGCGAAAAATGTCAAATCTTATTTACAATTTTTTTAAAGTTTCTAATTATAGGCAAAAAGTTCTCGTACGGATCCTACGCATAAAAAATTTCGCCATCCAAAATCAGGACGGCGAAATTTTTTATAAGTGTAATAAACGGGAATTCTACTCTCTATAAATGTCTGCTAATGTTTGTAGTAAACCGCTTGACAACCACTTACATCAGGGCCTTTGTCATTGCCATATTTCCATATAAGTTGCTATTATAAGACCGGAAATCATTTTTGTACCAAAATGATACTGCATAAGACGATTTTAGAACGGACTTAATTTAATGCCGTATGTTGTTAAGGTATCCCAGAAGCATTAAGCTCTGCTGGACGAAAGTTTTACGGACGTAAAACCTTTGGGACAAGGCTCTGTCCATAAAACCCATTAAATTTTTGCTTCTTAAAAATCCCCCAACTTTTCAGCGAACTGGGAGGTGCTCAACTTTAACATCTATATATTGTATTCCTCTACAAAATCCACCAATTCTTTTAAAGTCGTAATAGTCCATTTCTCTGTTGCATTGCCGCTTCGATCAATCAAAAAAGAAGTAAAGCCCTGTTCTCTTGCTCCATCGGCCTCATTTTTTGTATCGTCGACATAAATGCTTTCCTTTGCCAGCACGTCTTGTGCAAGAAGTGCGGCATTAAAAATAATTGGATTTGGCTTCCCGGCACCGGCAAGTGAACTTGCAGTAAACGAGGTAAAATACTTTGCGATTCCTAACTGTTGCAAGGTGTATTCGAGTGAGGGTGAGGTGTCGCTTATAACCCCCATTTTATAACCTTTGCGGTAAAAATACTCTAATACTTCAATGGTTTCCGGAAACAATAATCTATCATTATTACACCAAAGCTCTGAAAAGAGCATTTCAGAACGAATGTCAAGCTCTTGAACAACCCCTTCGCCGATCAGCAAATATCGATAAAATCTTTGAAAGAATTTCCGTTCATCATCAAGATTTTTATACCACGGCTTTCTGCCTTCAGCAGCAAGTTCAAATAAATGCATCATTTTTTCATACGACATTTCGAGGACATGACCACTCCAGGAAAGGATCATTTCGTTGCGAAGTTCATCTTTGACAGGGTTAAAATATGTCAGCGTGCCATCACGATCAAAAAATACGGCTTTATATTTCATAATAAGACCTCCTATATGACACGAAAAAGGGCAAAAGTAACAAGTGTGTTCGCTTTTATAAAATGAATATTTTTACAGTTGGCCACATCTTTTTATATCGTCAAAAAAACACGAAGAATAGTTTAAGTACCAAAATGTCAAAATGAATACACCTTCAAACGTCATGAAACTTGAAAAACCAGTATAAAATGCTTTTTGCAGCGCAGATGTAAATGTGATTTTTATACTATTAACATGCTGTCTCCAAAAGAGAAAAAGCGGTACCGTTCTTGTACAGCCGTTCGATAGGCTGCCATGGTCTGTTCGTATCCGGCAAATGCAGAAACGAGCATAATCAATGTACTTTCCGGCAAATGGAAATTTGTGATCAGACCATCCATAATTTTGAAACGATAGCCGGGATAAATAAAAATATTGGTCCAACCGGAGCACGGCTCCAACGTACCGTCTTCTTTTGCAGCAGACTCCACCGTGCGCGTGGAAGTGGTGCCAACACAGATAACTCGCCCTCCCTGCGCGTGTGTTTCGTTAATTGCCTGTGCGGCGGCGGCGGGAATCTCATAATACTCTGAATGCATTACATGCTCGGTGATTTCATCCGCTTTGACTGGGCGGAAGGTGCCAAGTCCGACATGCAGCGTAATGCGTGCAATGCGAACGCCCATAGCTTCAATCTGCGCCAGCAATTCTTTTGTAAAATGGAAGCCTGCTGTCGGCGCGGCAGCAGAGCCTGGATTTTTGCTGTAAACGGTCTGATATCGTTCCGGATCCTCGAGCTTTTCCGTGATATACGGCGGTAACGGCATTTGCCCAAGCTGTTCAAGAATCTCCATAAAGATGCCATCATAGGAAAAACGCACCATACGGTTACCAGATTCGGTTACATCCGTGATTTCGCAGGAAAGTGTATCGCCAAAACGGACGCGCGCTCCCTGACGGGTACGTTTTCCCGGTCGGGTAATGCATTCCCAAAGATCTCCGCGTTGGGTTAATAATAAGATCTCTACAGGCGAACCGGTTTTTTCAGAAACCCCGATCAGCCTTGCAGGGATCACCCGCGATTCGTTGATGACAAGACAATCGCCTTTGCGTAAATACTCCGGGAGGTTAAAAAAATGCCGGTGTTCTATCGCCCCACTTTGCCGATCCAGATGCAGCATGCGGGAACTCGAACGTTGTTCAAGCGGCGTCTGTGCAATTAATTCCTGCGGAAGGTCGTAGTAAAAATCAGAACGTTTCATAGCAGTATAAACGCCCGCAAGTGCGCGGGCGCTTCCTTTCATCAAAGATTAATAGGCATATTCAATAGAGACATCTGTATAATAATAGTGGATGATGTCCTGAGCGCTGTATCCTTGCTCTGCCATAGCACGGGCGCCATATTGGCTCATGCCCAGATTGTGCCCCCAACCGGAGCCGGAAATGATGAATGTACCGGAGCTGGTTGTAGGGACCGGCAGATCGTCGGCGGATAGGCTTCCCGACCCGGTGCCTGGAGTGAAAATACCGGAACCAGACGTAGTATAAAAACCCACCGCTTCTTCTACCCCGGAGGCAGAAAGAATCGGCACGCTTGTACCATAAAGTCCGGAGGCAGAGAAGGTACCATCAGCGGTCAGTACATAAGCGGAAGCTGCGTCTGCCGAACTGGAAGAAGATGCAGATCCGGAAGCTGCAATATTGGTGATTTGTGCGTTGGAGGTGATGCGGGGATTGGCTGCGTCCTCAAAGATATAACGCTGACTGTAAATACGTATGCTGGAATTTTCTGTATTAAAGAGAGTCCGGCAGCTCTCGCCTCGATAGGTAATTTCATTTCCTGCAGAATCGATAAAATGAAGCCGGGCAATATTTCCGGCATCCGTATACTCTGCGTAAGCATGAACAATCGACCCGGTTATATCATTTCCACGCTCTCGTAAAATTGCGGTGATTTCGGACAACGTAATGGTATATTCCCATTCGCTATAGCCGGTATTGACATATTGTTCAAAATCATCGCGTACTGCACGCAGGTAGCCCAACGGCTCGTTCCAGACATTTTCACAGTTTTCCGTTGCCCCTCCGTTTGAAGAACAATAAACTGCGTCAATTGGTTCACCATCATAGGTAATATACATTCCGGCAGTTTCATCAACAGCGGAATCCGTGCGCGCATTGGCGCTTCCGGCGCCGCGGTATGCTTGGCAGCAGGTGGAAGCGCATAAATCAAACCCATCTGCAGCATGTTTCCCAAGGTTTGCAATGGCATAGGTACGCGCACAAATTGCCTGTGCTTTTAAGGCCTCTAACGGCCAGGAATTGCTCATTTCATAAGGAATCACGCCTTTTATGTAATCGTTCATGCTGACAATATTAACCGTATTGACGAGTGTACCCGTCAGGGAATATTCAAAAATCCCACGGTACTGATTGGCTTTATGCCAGGTAATTGCACGCCGGGAGCCGTCGTCTGAAGTCCAGGTTCCATTTGGGAAAACCGGCATGATGGCAAGTTTCTGAGAATTGGAACGGAACTGGAATAAAATTTCACCGGTTTGCGTATTTTTAACGCTGATGGTGTTGGAATGGCAGCTGCAGGAAGTAAATTCCGGCCCATAGTTTCCGGCGGCGTCGCCGGCAGCGGCTGAAGAAGAATAAGTGCCGATGAGAACATAAAAATAACCTTCGGCATAGCGGACAAAGCCGCCGTCATAGGATTGTGCGGCCTGTGCAGCTTCCGCATAATTGAGATATGGATTCGGGTCCAGGACATGGTAGGTATCACCGTATACCATGGAAAGATATACCTCGGAAAGATAACCATATGGGATGAATTCATCGAAACTATTCATGGTACCGAGCATGTATCCGGAACCATAACCAGTAACATTCTGTAATTTGGCTTCGCTTAATGCGTTGGAACCATAATATAAGCCAATACGTAGAATCTGATCCTCTCCTCCTGCCGCATGGGCTTGCGGAGCAGGAAAAGAAGCAAGCAGGAAAGTAAAGACGAATAAAATTGCTAATAACTTTCGCATGAGAATCTCCTCAGTTTTTCAAAAAATCTCATAGTTTTGTGTGTACATTGAGAGAAAAAGATAGTATAATAAAACAAACATCGCTTTGAATACTGAAGCAAGGAAAAATGGTAAAAAAATGATACCGTTTTGTAACCATTATAACAGTCCTTTGCGGATTTGTCAATTTTTTTGGTTGACACTTCTTGACCAATCTGTTAATATGAAACAAATTTCCGGGCAATAGCGAAAAATAAACAATTAATGTTGACATGGATCTAGAAGTTTCGCACATGTTGAAAATCATTAAAAAGAGGAGTCGTCCGATCTTAAGTTTTTAAAGGTATTATAGATATTCCGGGAACCGGCTTTGACCGGAGAAATCCGGATGAAGATGAATAAGGAAAAGAAAGAAGACAGCAAATGCCTATAAAAAGGCGGTAAGGAGGTATTTCATGAAAAGACCTGTATTTAAAGGTTCGGCAGTTGCGCTGATTACCCCTTATACAAAAGATAAAAGTGCTGTAGATTTTGATGCATATGGGACATTGATTGATCGGCAGATAGCCAGCGGGACGGCTGCGTTGGTTGTCTGTGCAACTACCGGGGAGGCGCCTACACTAACGGATAGCGAACATCATGCCTGTATTGATTTCGCGGTAGAACGTGCAGCGGGTCGGATTCCGGTTATTGCCGGAGCCGGTTCGAATGATACGGCACATGCCGTTGAAATGAGCCGGTATGCGATGCGTGCGGGAGCAGATGCTGTTCTCCTGGTAACGCCGTATTATAATAAACCGACGCAGGAGGGCCTTTATGCGCAATATGCTCACATTGCTGCGCATGTAGATTTGCCGATTATCTTGTATAATGTTCCTTCACGAACCTCGGTATGCATTGGAGCGCAGGTCTATGAGCGCCTTTCTCGAATTGAGAATATAAATGGTGTGAAGGAAGCCTCGGGTGATTTTGCTTTGGTGAATGAAATTTTTCATCGCTGTGATGGGGAACTGAATGTTTGGGCAGGGAACGATGATATCACGGTTCCGATTCTGGCGATGGGAGGTGCAGGCGTAGTTTCGACTGCGGCGAATTTGATTCCGGAAGTGATGCGCGATATTTGCGTACGTTATTTTTCGGGTGATCCTGCCGGTGCCGCACAACTTCAAACACAATATTATGATATTTTGCGGGATCTGTTTTTGGAGACAAATCCGATCCCGGTCAAAACTGCTGTAAACCTGGTTGGTCTGCCTGGCGGCGCCATGCGGCTGCCGTTGTGTGCAATGTCGGAGGGAAATCTGGAAAGGCTGAAAACCAGTTTGCGCAATCATAAATTGATCGACTAAAGAATTTGGAGATAGTATGCTGAAGATTTTACTCAATGGCGCCTGCGGGCGTATGGGCCGTACAATAGCGGCAATGGTTGAAGAACGTACGGATCTGGAAATAGTTGCAGGCGTGGATGTTCAAGCTCAGAATTATGCAGGATTTCCCGTTTA
>CALWJF010000102.1 GCA_944380935.1 uncultured Clostridia bacterium | reverse complement strand
GGGATGCTCCGGCAACGCAAGAATGCGGCGCAAGTTTTCACGGTAGACCGTTAGCGCACGCATCTTTTCACGGGCTGTATAAGCTGCTCATAAATTTTCTTTTTTTCTGCAAGCAGCACAGCATATTTGGCCTATAAGCTTTTTATTGTGGGCAACGTTTTCAATCCCAGCTCATCAAAAGCTTTCTTCGTAGTTTTATGGAGCATAATATCGTGTTCGTAGGCTCCCAAGTATTTTTTTGAATAGTCGGATTTACGATATTTTGGCAATACATACGTATTACCCTTACCGCATTTGGCTTTAGATTATTGTTTCGTTCTGGATTATAGCGATGATTATTAGAATCTGGGATTTCGTCTCGACGAGAATGACAATGGAAGAATTTAAGTGACTAGAAACTTCAGGGAAGCTATTTAAGACAACATTGGTTGCGCAGCAAAGAAGCAATGAATCGAAAGCAAGAATGATATTACAATTGACATATGGGAAAGTCCCACATTGGCATTCCATGAATTTTCAAGAAAACGTTTTGGTTTATGATGTGCATGAACATCTTCGGACGATACTCATTTCACTGAGTAATGTAATACTTGCATTTTTGAACTAGACCGATTCAGATATGGTGACCGTTGACTTGGATATTGTTATCCAAATCGATTTTATAATGGAGATTTGCGACCAATAAAAATAATTCGAAAATGTGGCGTTTTATTACAAGTAGGGACAGTTCATCTATGAACTATCAACTGCACGATTTTCTTGACAATAGAAAATCTTTTTATTTTTATCTGTACCAGAATAACTATGAGTTTTTTAATGATAAGCAGGCTGGCATATGCCATCAGGTAAAGATTATGAATAGATAAAGTTGGTTCAATTGTGGGAATGACGATCAGCCTGAAGAGCAATAAACCTGAAAAAGTTCTGGTCAAGGCATTCCTGACAATAACTACTTACGGGTTACATCTCCAAAGTCAAGACAGCATACTTCCGGGAAAGACTTTCAAGAGTGTTTTTAAACAAACGGTTTTAAATGGCCATAAATCTTTATTGGCAAGTGAATTAATGCAAATATACATACGGCATGTGATCCAACACGAGGAGATGTGCCCATTCACAGGAATTATAATGAAAGATTATCGTGAGGATCAGCGTACATCTCCCGAGCCGCCGTATGTTTGCCCTTATGCAGAGGCCTCTGAGAGTGGTGGGAAGTGCACCCATAATAGTGGAAAGAACTGTAAATGCCTGAAAAACTATGATGATGAAAAAGACAAATAGAAAAAATTTTGGGAGGAAAAGATATGAACATAAGAACAAAATTGGTTTCCCTGCTATTATGCGTCATTATGGTGCTGGGGACATCGCCAGTGCAGGTGTTTGCTGCGGAATCAAGTGGTTTGGATATCTGGGATGGTAGGATAGCCACAGAATTTGCAGGGGGAAGCGGGACAAAAACTGATTCATACTTAATTGCAACGGGTGCAGAACTTTCCTATTTGGCGGAATTGGTGAATTCCAGTATAAATATGTATAATAAGTTTTTTTCAAATTTCAGACATCGATTTGGCAAATATTGAGTGGACGCCGATCGGATATAGTACAGAAATAGGGGCGAACTTTACAGGCGTATATAATGGGGGTAATTATACAATATCTAATCTCTAAATAAACAGTGAAAAAAATTATGTGGGATGGAGACGGAAGAGGGTCGAAGATTATAAACTGCCATGTTGCAAATGCTGCAGTGACAGGTCACAATATGGTGGAAAGTATAAGTGGATACAGCAATTTGACGAATTGTACTGTTTCCAATATTTTTGTAACTGGAAACCAGACTGTAGGCGGTATGGTAGGTTACGGATCTGTGAATGAATGTAAAGCTGATAGCATTGTAGTAGGGAACGACGATGTAGGCGGATTGGCCGGTTTTCTATGGAACACAAATTCTGAAAATGCAAATTTTGCCAGTGTTACCGGTCAACGTTATGTTGGAGGTATTGCTGGGGAATGCAGCAATACACACTTACCCAGAGCTATAATTCTGGAACAATAGATAGTAATGGAACTGCCGGAGGAATTATTGGTTATGCAAGATTAGACTTAAATATAAATAATTGTTATAATGTCGGAGACGCGTTTTTTAAGGACAAGATTTGTACAGCTTTTATAGGTTATCGCTTGTGTGTAGGTGGTACTGTCGAAAATAATGGTTATCTTACCGAGGATCAACTACTACAGATGCGGCTGCTCTTACTAAATTACAAATGTCGTATAAGGAATCCTTTGTAGGTTACGATTTTGATACGCTTTGGATCATGGATTCGTTGCTTGGCCGGCCTGTTCTGCGCAATAACAGGGAGAACATATGTCTAAAGATGCATATCTTGTTATAACAGTTGTCGATGCCAATACAAATGAACCGCTAAGCAATGTAGAAATAGCCGTCAGATACGAGGGTAATATTGCTGGCTACACTGACAAAGACGGTCAAATTTGTTTTAAGGATACCGCTTCTATGAGGATTATGTTATTCTTTTCACAAAAGTGGGCTAGGACCCATTTGTCTGCTATACATCTGATTAAATGCTTCTCTTGACCAGGATGCAGCCCCCAATAACATTATAATGATGACATCAGACAGTAGTGTACTGGACAAAGAAGCGGGCATTCAGTTGTATATTGATGAACATGTAAAGTTCATTGAAAATAAGTATGATGATTTTGAGGATACACATAGCTTCAACAATCGCTATTGGCAATATGACAATGGTGATGAAATGTTTTGGTATGAAGTCTGGAATTTTGTTGGAGATGTCGGACATGTGATGTCTTTTGATTTTGGCGGGGTAAGCGCAGAGGCTACACCGTATGAATTATCTCTTGCGGATTTTCTTTACTAATCAGTAATGCGCAGATTAATAATGCGATCGAAGCAAAGGCGTTGGACGCATATGAAAGTGTTTATGATTTTGTGTTGAATAATTGTTGCATTAACATTTATAATGATTGGGTAAAAAATGGTGCCGATGGGCAGTATAATATATCCCTGGAAGATTTTGAGGTAGAGCTTAAAGGCTTTTTCTCTGATTCGGATCGCGTACCAAGCGCTGCACTATATAATATACTGGATAAAATGTTTAAAGACAGCGTGATGCCTATAAAGCAATTTTTTCGGAAAACTTTTTGTCGATGCAGAAGTTGCTAGTGATATTGTAGGAACTCTCAATACGGGAATAGATGTACAGAGTGCTTGAACAGCAACCATTCATACGGTGAGTGGTTGGTTGATGAAATTTCTAATTGTAAGGAACGAATAGCGCCATTGTATTGTTATATTACATTTGATTCTCAAGAGGGAACATCTGTGGCAACTGTAGTAGTCGAAATTGGACTTGGTTTGGATACAATTCCTACGCCCACCCATATGGGGTATACCTTCGACGGTTGGTATACTAAGCCAGATGGTGGTGATCTTATAACTACGTCCACCGTATTTACGGAAAGTATTACGGTTTACGCACATTGGAGAAAAGAAGTACTCTTCGAAGTACCTGTTATCATCACAACTACACTACCTAACGGTACCATCAGTAAAAATTATACTTCAACGCTATCGGCAACAGTCACCAAGCCTATTACGTGGAGCCTCACTTCCGGAAACCTACCAGAGGGCCTGAGGCTGTCAGATGACGGGAAGATTACTGGCATGCCAGTGTGTGTCGGGACGAGTGTCTTTACTGTACAAGCCAGCAATGATGCAGGCAATGTGGTAAAGACGTTGCGTATACCATTGAGGAATCTAATTCGTCTTGGCCTGTTCACCAGACAAACCAGTTTTGCCTGATACGCTCACAATACCGTCGAATCCCAATGACAAAGAGGTGGACATGGGCGTTTACTATTACACCAACGACCGCAGCTCCTGTGAGGTAGATTTCTTTATCGACAACGGCGAACAGGTCATTCCCGTGGAGGTCAATCTGAAAGCAAAGAGCCTTCGGACGTTCAAGGAGAAATTTGAACCTGCGTTGTCGGTGCGTACGTCGATGGCGGATTATAAAGAGGAAGAATGGCTCGTGAATCTGCCGCTGTATGCGATTGGCGAGGTTGGCGTGTTTGGAGAACAGGGAGGCAATTATGGCTCTTGAAAATAAACTGGGGATCACAAGTTCAGCTGAACTTGCCTGCGAAGAGGAACGCATCAGCAAGAAAAAAGCGATAGAACTTTTTAAAAATGGACTGCTTGATAAAATGGACGTCTGCAAGTTTTCTTCCCTCAAGACAATTCACAAATATCTCTTTGAGGATATTTATGATTTTACAGGACAGATCTGCACGGTGAATTCCGACACTTTATTGTAGATAACTATCCTACTCGCATAAAGGAGTTAACATTCGATTATCTAAAAAGCCGAGGAAAGTTCAAATTCGAGGCAGTCGAGAATAAAAAGCTGTAAAGTGCGATTTTTATTGTATACTTGGCACTTGACGTGATACTTTTTCGGGGAAAACTTTTCAAAAAGAATAATTTATTTTGAACAACAGCGCCCACCGATCATCAGAATCGGTGGGCGCTGCTATGTTAATATTGTCTAATCTATCAGTCGGTGCTCTGCCGTTCCTTTGAAATACTCACCAACACTCCCGCCGAGGACAAGCCAAGCGTACTCCAGAGGCTTATTATAGATCAGCCAGTCCAGCTCTGAGCGCTGGCGCATATTGTCGACAATCTCATTTTCAACGGCCATAGTGTTGATGGCGATTACCGTTCCGTCAGAATACCGCAACTCTACGCAGTCGGTATCTATGTTAAACTCGCATTTCAGTAGTTTGCTCATTTTTGCCCTCCTTTTCTGTTATATCTTCTGTCTTGCCATGATTACTGCACAGAGTCGGTCTAAGACTCGGTCTAAGATGAAGCCCCTGTCACGCTGGGCATAATAGGGCAGAAGCGGCTCCAGGAGCTCTGCGATCTGAACTCTGATGAAATTGGGAATATAAAGTTGCGGACCAGAAAGGGATCTCGCTGTATTGCGCTGGTGGGTGAATGTGGTGTTGAACGGGCGGGCCTGCAATTCTGGCATCAGCGCCTTAGGCTCAATATCCATTGGTGAGAATTGCGTATTGGACAGTAGTTCTGCACCGTTATCAAAAATCGGGCAGTAGTTGTACTTACCGTCTTTATACAGGACGGCAATATTATTTAGGTGTCGATCATCGTTGAGAAACAGTGCGTCCACTTCAAAGAGAAGTGTCAAATACTGCGGAAACTCCGCAAGACCAGTAATCTCCACAGTGGACTTCGCAATATATGCAATACGCTGCTTATCGCTGGACAAGGCTGTCAGAATAGCTTTCAAGTCCTTGTACTCGTGGCGGCGCAGAGGATGGCTGAGGGTGATGATGGACTGACCCTCTGTCAGGAAGTTCTCGCTGCTGCAGGCGGTTCGTTCCCGCCCGTGGGCATGGATGCGCTCCATCTGATATCGCACAAAGGAGAAGGGCGTGTCCGTTTCAATGTTGCTGGATTCCAGCAGCTTGGAGATCGCAGTTTCTGCCAACGCCTCGTAGCCGAACTGATCCAGCTTGTACCATCTGTTTCCGTCCAGCCACTTCTCCTGATTGCCCTTGGATGAGGTCTCTGCAATTTTTTCACTGCTGGTAAATCGGACTGTCATTTCATCGCCTCCACTTCCAGCCACTGTTGGTCTTCGGCCATGCGGCCATGCGTTTTGCGGATGATTTCAATGGGGTCGTATTCCATGACCCCGATGGCGTCCAGATACTCCCGCAGACCTGATCTGGCACGCGGGATACAGCGTTCCTCTAGGAAACGTTCAAAGTCCTCCCAGGAAGGCAGCTTGTTCTTACCAAATGCCGTTTTGATCAGCGCAACATCCTCGTCGCGTACCCGGAGCGTGTGGTCGGTATAATCGGCAAGAATCGTGGAACAAAGATGGTCAGAATCAAAGAAACGCATCGCATATAGCTCATGCCCCTGTGCCTGCTTTGCATCGGCAAAGGCATCGAAATCCAGATACGGAACAACGCTGATCTGCGTTCCGTCAAAGCTCAGTTCCAGCCGGCGATGTGCTTCGTCTATGCCAAGCTGCGCAAGCCAAGATCCGGGTATTGTAACCTTGCAGGTTTTTGAACCCTCTCCGGCGGTACCACCGGCGGCGCTAATGTTTACTTTAGCAATGCGGCGTTCCATGTTTATCACCTCAAGGATATCATATTCTATTCGTACCGAATAGTCAAATATTTTTTAATAAGGCGCGCAGAAGCACTTTCCAACTGTTATCAAATGACAGGATTGACAAGTATGAATAGAAAGCTGACAAAAACACCTCCGTTGCTTCTCTCAACAATCAGCGGAGGCGTTTGCTAAACCGCGATTCCAACTATGTACTCAACCCGCACCGAGTGTCCATCTGCCACGCGGCTGATCCTCTCAAACGCCATGGTTTTCGTCTTTCGCGTGGTCGTCATCTTCTTGACCATCTGACCGCCAACAGAACCAGCCTGCTTAGAGGTCAAATCGCCATTATAACCCTGCTTCAGATTAACGCCAACCTCGCTGGCTGCTTCCATCTTAAACTTATCAAGGGCTTCACGAGCGCCCGGAACAACATTCTTTCTACTGTTAGACATCTTTTCTTTCCTCCTGTCTTTTTCTTTTTTCGCTTCATTCAGCGCAGTACTATCATGCCCGGATACAGCTTGCGTATACGTGATTTCTTTTTCCATTTTCTTCACGTTTTCAATATTTTTACGATTCATTTTTATTTTCCCATCGCGAAAAGATAGGATTATGATTTCCCGTTCTTACGGTTTTTATCGTCTGCCTTTTTAGAAACAATGCATCCATTTGCAATGATAAAAATTGCAAATGGATGCATTTGGTAATTTTTATTTAAACGATTACACGGTTATCTCACTTATAGAACCATCCGTATTTCGACGGAAGCGCGATACAAACGCCCATCCGAGTTCCCGCTCGACAGGATGAACTTCATGTGCTTTCCCATGCATAAGCAGGAAATGATAATAATCTTGATCCGGTTCGCCTTCAACAAAAAATGTATGATCCGAATACTCATGCTTCGGATGAGCCGGGTCCGGCATCCATCGCTTGATTTTCTGACCAGGCACACCCACTGCTTCCGGTTCCAGCCGGCTGACTGTGGGAGCATTTGCAATCCCGTTGAACTGTTTCCAGAATGTATAGGTCAGTTCCTGATTGCTCCCGCTCATAATCGGGTATTCGCTTTCACGCGTACCATAAAAGTACATCACCGGCAAACGAACTGGCCGCTTTTCCTGCGCAGCCAGTGCACGGCGCATCGGTGCAAGGTTCTTTTCCGGATCGCTTCTGGGCGGCGTAAAGGGGGCTGGCGGTTTATCTCCGGCTTTCAATACCGGTGTGATATAGACAGGCGCCTGTGCCGGACGGAAATGCCCCATCGCCGCATAAGGGAAAGTACTGTCAATCGGGAAAATTGCAGCAATCTGGGCGGGATGCAACATGGCATATGTCATTGCCATACCCGCGCCATTGGAAAAACCGGATAAATAAATACGCTGCGTATCTATCGGGTATTTTCGGCAGAGATAGGCAATCAAAGCCTCATAATACTGCATATCATCCTCTTTTTCCGGATCGCAAGACAGGTTCCAATTATAATGGTTGGATGCAAAAGGATACACCGTAATAAACCCTTCGCGCTCCCCAAGCTCATGAAGCTTGCCCATATCCGCCGCTTTAAGAGGATTATCCGACATTCCGTGACTAAACAAAACCAAAGGCACCTTCTGTTCAGGCGACAGTCTTACCTTTTCCGGACAATGTTCAATCCAACTATGCTTAAGCCCCTGATTATCGCCTAAACACGCATCATCCGTATGCCATTCAAAACCACACAACTGCGGAATCAGCCGGCGGTCTACATCACCCCACGGCGTTGTGTTTACACGCCGGATAACCTGAAAAAACTCCTCCCATACAATACGCGCTGTTGAAGCGTCAAAACATCCGGCTTCGCAAAGGCGCACCCGCTGCATAGCGTTGTAGTCACACACAAACTTTCCATCCCCGACCGGTCTTGCCGCATTTGCCTGCAGGTAATAAAGCTCCGTTTCTTTTGGAGCCCCGATCAGAAATGCCGGTACCGGAGAACCGGTTGCAGACGAAATTGCATATTTCGGAATCCCGCCGCCAATGGTACAAATTGCAGCAGCCAGACTATTGGTCGGATACAATGCCGTCAAAATCTGAATCAGGCTCGCACCGGTGCCAATTCCGACCAGATAATGCACATCCCCCATAACCCGCCAGCCTTCGCTATAACGACCGCTGGGCAAAGCGGAAGAAGAAAACGCCTGAATAAAACGCTCATCCGGCGTCATTTTTGTTTTCCCCTCGGCATGCCATGTTCCGTCTACCGGATTCGGAAAACCCAGAATACATTTATACTCGTCAACCCAAATTTGCAGCTGCGCTTTTTCAATAAAATCCCGCACCGACTCCTCGTCGGACCCTTCGCGCAAAATGGTTATAGACGAAGATTTCCAGTTTTCATCATACGCACCATCCGGAAGCGCCACATATGCACTGCGCAAACCGTCCGGCGTCTGCATTTCTATGTATTGAATTCTCATGTAGATCTCCTTTATTGAAACAGCATAGGCAGGAAAGCACGCAGACTTTCCCGGCAAACCGTCAGTTCATGGTATCCCGGGCATTCAAAATAAACGGCATTGCGGTAACCAGCGTTCTGGAGCGCTTCGATACGCGCACGGGTATCCGGCGCCTGCGGTTCTTGATCCCCATTCGATGCAAAGAAAACTTTTAATTTCTCATTGAGCAAAGCAATATCCTGCAACACACCGGCAGCCTCACCCTGACGCATAGGATCAAGCCAGGTGATAATTGCTCCCAGATATGCAAACTTATCCAGATTGGAAAGCACGATCTGCTGCGCCTGGAAGCTGCCCATGGATAACCCTGCCATTGCACGGCTCTCCCGCTGTGCTTTTACCCGGTAATTGGATTCAATAAAGGGGATGCAGTCTTCTAAAAGTTCCTGGGCGAAACCCGATATTCCAGCTTCATTATCCGATTCATCGCGGATGGCCCAGCCCGAATTCATTACCACAAGCATTTCCCGGCAGCTTCCGGCAGCAATCAGATTATCCAGGATAAGATTGACCTTTCCCATATCAATCCAGCCCGTTTCATCTTCTCCCGCGCCATGCTGCAAATACAACACCGGATACGTCTTATCCGGATTTTCTTCATAGCCGGCAGGCGTATAAATCCAGCATGCTTTCCATCGTCCCGTCCAGCTCGAACGGTAATACTCCATACGCAAATCACCATGCGCAACATCCTGCATCAAATACCAGGCACTGTCCTCCCCGACCGTTTCGAAAAAATTAGCCGGCTCACCGCAGCTGAAACTGTACGGCATCTGCGGATTAAGCACCGTTGCGCCATCCACCAGATAGCGATGCACATGTACGCCCGGCGCTAAATCCAGATCTGCTGTCCAATAACCGTCTTCATCCCGTGTCATCGGGTATTTGCCAGGCATGGAACCGCCGCCTCCGCAAATGAAAACCTCTTTTGCCTCCGGCGCATAATAGGTCACACGCGTTTTTCCGTTCGGAAGCGTTTTGGCCGGGGATAATTGTGTATAAGTTTTCGGCAAGGAAAAGCCGAACCGGCGGCGTCCGCCCGCTTCGGGCGCCGGCGCAGGTTTACGGCGTGTAAAATTCGGTGCAAAATACAAAAGCGTCGAGTTTACAGCTTGATTATTACGAAGCTCCTTTGTCATCGGTTTCATCCCCTTTCCTTATTTAAACAGGCGCATGGCAAAATCGCGCGCAGAAAAACGCCAGGTATCCCACTCATGGAAACCGCGGTAAGCCTGTCCATCTACGTGATACCCATTTTCTTTATAGGTTTGCCAACGATATGGCATCTCGTCTCCCGGAATTTCCCGAGGTTGGCCAAATCCCTCCCGTACGCCGCCGGTATGAAACATCAGGCGAATACGGTCATTAAACAACTCCCTGTTCTTGAAAATTTCAGAATAATCGAAAGTATGTCCGAAGTATGCGCCATCCCGACTGACCGGCATGATATGGCCGGAAAAGCATCCGATCCATTTAAAAAATTCCGGATATTCGAACGCCGTCAGATAAGAATATACCGTACCCATAGATAGTCCTGCAATTGCCCGATGTTCCGCATCCGCAATCGTTCGATACTTGCCGTCAATATAAGGGATACAGTCATGAACCAACACATCAGAATAGGCTACATTTTCAAACACATCCTCCTGTTGCGTTTCACGGAACGCCTCAAAAGAGTTCATGACCACAATCATTTCTTCACACTTTCCCTCTGCAATCAGATTATCAAGTATGAAGTTTATTTTACCCTGCCAGACCCAGCCTGTTTCATTTTCACCGCCGCCATGATGCAGATACCATACCGGATAACGCTTCTGCGGATGCTTTGCATACATCGGTGGTACATAAACCCAGCAATTACGGAACCTTCCCCCACAAACTTCTGATTTATATATATCCATATGTACACTGCCGTGCGGGACATCCTTTATATGATAAAAATCATTGTCGGGATCAGCAGTATCGCAAACATTGAAAAACGAGCCGCAACCGTAGCCGAAGGGGACACGCGGATTAAAGGTTCTTACGCCATCCACAAAGTATTCATGATAATGGAAACCCGGCTCAATGGCATCAGGCTCCACATCTACGCTCCACCATCCGTCCTCACCGCGCTGCATCGCATGACGTATCTCTCCCGGAAAGCTCCCGCCCAGACCGCGTACCTCGACGGATTTTGCTTCCGGCGCATAGAAAGAAAACCGCATGCCCCCATCGGGAAGTGTAACAGCGCCATATGGCGCAGTGTAAGCTTTACGGATCATCTTCCCGTTTTCGTCTTTTTCAGCCCGATGATTATAACGGTTCTGATCAAAGACCATTACGGAAGAAAATAACGCCTGATTTTCCAGATAATTTTTTTCCATTATTGCCCCTCCATTTCTTTTTAATTTCTTTTATAATAACGTACTCCGCAATTTTAGTCAATGACGCTTTATAGAATTCTGTTATATTATTACACTTGCAACGGTGTACAAAGGGAACATAATAAAAAACTTAATAATGGACTGCCAATCTTACACAAAGTACCGCCCAAACGAGACTACGGGCGGTATTTTTGTATCTTGGCGGAGAAAGGAGGAACTT
>CALWJF010000101.1 GCA_944380935.1 uncultured Clostridia bacterium | reverse complement strand
ATCCTGAAAACAAAAACGTCCTCCTTTCCCATAAAACCTTTTTTCTTTATACAATCTTAATACTATTATATCGGTATTTTCCTTTTTATGCAAGGGATCTTCCGAAAACCGTATGCTAAAAAATCTTAACCGTTTCGTCGCAGAATCCCGGAAGATATGATAATGGAAAATTCAATTCATAGCGCAAGTATAAAAAAATATTTTCACTCGAAAAAAGGGCTTGACAAGATCACATTCGTATAGTATACTAAAGACCGCCGCTTGTGAGCGGTTTTATGGCGGAATAGCTCAGTTGGCTAGAGCATACGGTTCATACCCGTACGGTCGGCGGTTCAAGTCCACCTTCCGCTACCATATCGGAAACGGGGCAACCCGTTTCCGAAATATATAGAATGTGGCCCGGTGGTCAAGTGGTTAAGACACCGCCCTTTCACGGCGGTAACACGAGTTCGAGTCTCGTCCGGGTCACCATTTTTATATTTTTTCTCCTTCCGGAGGCATAGCTCAGCCGGCTAGAGCGCTTGCTTCACACGCAAGAGGTCACAGGTTCGAGCCCTGTTGTCTCCACCACACTCCCCTGTAAGGCTTATTCTTTACAGGGGAGTTTTTTACAGTTGTAGCGGCCATAACAACCAGGCATGCACCCGTCCGGCATACAGGCTGCCGCACTGCCAATCCGCACCGTCTGCAATCTGTACTTGCATTTTTTTCACAACAGGTGTATACTGTTTATCGATAGTAGAATATTGGGGAGCTTGCAGGTCATTTACCGGACAGGCTGAGAGGAAGGTATGCCCTTCGACCCGGGAACCTGATGCGGATAATGCCGCCGTAGGGAATGACTTTATATTGTCATCTTGTACAGGAGGCGTCCCGCAATCAGAGACGTCTCTTTTTTTCTGTTATCTTCATCATCTTTAATATGGGGAGCTTGTCAGACAGGCTGAGAGGAAGGTGTGCCCTTCGACCCGGGAACCTGATTTGGGTAATGCCAACGTAGGGACTTTTTCGAATCACAGAACACGGAAAGTTTCCTTATTGAAACTTTCCGTATTTTTATTTTCAGGAGATGCAAACATGGTAAAAGTAAACGGGATACAACTGGATCTTGCCGGACAAATGCTATTGGATTATCTCCGGGCCGCGCAGTACGATACAGGCCGCATTGCCGTAGAACGCAACGGCGAACTTGTTCCCAAATCGCAATATGCTGAAACGGTTTTAAAAGACGGCGATACGCTCGAAGTTGTCAGCTTCGTGGGAGGCGGTTGAATGACGCCGGATCGTGAACAATGGCGCCAGGCGTTGGTGCAACGGCATGGCGAGACGCTTTATCAACGTTTTTCCAACGCTGTTGTAGCTATATGCGGGCTTGGCGGACTGGGATCGCATATTGCGGTCGCGTTGGCGAGGGCCGGGATTGGAAAGCTGATTTTAATTGATTTCGACCGGGTTGATACCGCAAATTTACACCGTCAGCAATACAAAGCGTCTCAGGTCGGGCGATACAAAACCGAAGCGCTGGCGGAAAATCTGCTTGAAATTGCACCCTTTCTCGAAATTCAGACGGTCAACCAGCGTATAACCACAGACAATTTCGCCGTCTGGCTAAAAGAGGCCCATATCATTTGCGAAGCGTTCGATGCGGCGGAGGAAAAGGCCGGATTGATTAACGCTGTTTTGGAAACGATGCCGGAAACGTACCTTGTCGCCGCTTCCGGGATGGCGGGAATGGGTTCGCCCAACGCCATCTGTACCAAGCGCGCGATGCGGCGTCTGTATCTTTGCGGCGATGGGGTAAGCGAGGCGGCCGGCTCCATGATGTTGTGCCCCCGCGTCATGCTCTGCGCTGCGCATCAGGCGCAAACCGTCCTGCGGATTTTGGCAGGCGAATATGAAGTTTAGGAAAGAAGGTTTCTTTATTATGGCCCAACAAGACAATCTGGTCATCGGCGGACATACGTTTACGTCCCGCTTTATTTTAGGGTCCGGAAAATATGCGATGCGGCTGATTCAGGCCGCTGTTGAAGACGCCGGCGCCCAGATCATTACGGTAGCGGTACGCCGTGCCAATACCAGACAACAGGAAAACATTCTGGACTATATTCCCAAAGGCATTACGCTGCTGCCCAACACCTCCGGAGCACGGACCGCACAGGAAGCGGTCCGCATTGCCCGCCTTGCACGGGAACTCGGCTGCGGGGATTTCATCAAAATCGAAATCATGCGCGACTCAAAATATCTGCTTCCGGACAATCAGGAAACCATCCTGGCAACAGAAATCCTGGCAAAAGAAGGGTTTATCGTAATGCCCTATATGTATCCCGACCTGAATGCCGCCCGGGATATGGTCAACGCAGGCGCGGCTTCCATCATGCCGCTGGCCGCGCCCATCGGTTCCAACAAGGGTCTGGCAACACGGGATTTTATTCAAATCCTGATTGATGAAATTGACTTGCCTATCATCGTAGATGCGGGGATCGGCCGGCCGTCCCAGGCTTGTGAAGCGATGGAGATGGGTGCAGCCGCCATCATGGCCAATACTGCTCTGGCAACCGCCGGAGATCTTTCCATGATGGCCTGCGCATTCCGTCAGGCTATCGAAGCCGGCCGCAAGGCATATCTTTCCGGGCTTGGACGCGTGTTAACGCGCGGTGCGGCAGCCTCCGACCCGTTGACCGGATTTTTACGGGATTGAGAGGCATGCGTATGGAAAATCAGTTCTTTATCGATTCCGATTCCCTCTCCCCTGAAGCGTTGGAGAAAAAACACCGGCTGGAAACCGATCCGGCCAGCCGGAAAGATCCGATGCAGTATCTGCCGGGCATGGAGCAAATTGATTCGCCGGTTTGCAGCCAGGTAATTCAGCAGATGGCGAATTATCCTTATGCGGATTATACCGCCGCCGACGTGCGCCGGGCTTTGGAGCATGAAACCTGCAGCATCGAAGATTTCAAGGCGCTGCTCTCCCCTGCCGCAGAGCCTTTCCTTGAAGAAATGGCGCATCGGGCACGGCAGGAAACCATTCGCCATTTCGGCAATACCGTATACCTGTTTACGCCTCTGTATATTGCAAATTATTGTGAAAATTACTGCGTTTACTGCGGGTTCAACTGCTACAATTCGATACGCCGCATGAAATTGAATCCGGAACAAATAGAACGGGAAATGCGTATCATCGCCGATTCCGGTATGGAAGAAATCCTGATCCTCACGGGCGAAAGCCGCGCGCAAAGCAGCGTGGAATATATTGGGGAAGCCTGTAAACTTGCCCGGAAGTATTTCCGCATGGTCGGCGTGGAAATTTATCCGGTCAACACGGACGAATACCGTTACCTGCATGAATGCGGCGTAGATTACGTCACCGTATTCCAGGAAACCTATGATATCCGCAAATATGAAACCCTGCATCTGCTTGGTGCAAAGCGCGTCTGGCCCTATCGCTTCGACGCGCAGGAACGCGCACTGCGGGCCGGTATGCGGGGCGTAGCGTTTTCCGCGCTGCTTGGGCTGTCCGATTTCCGAAAAGACGCGCTTGCCAGCGCATTGCATGTCTACTACTTACAACGAAAATATCCGCATGCGGAGTTTTCCCTGTCCTGTCCCCGCCTGCGCCCGATCATCAACAACGATAAAATTCGGCCTCTGGATGTGGGCGAAAAGCAGCTGTGTCAAATTCTGTGCGCCTACCGCATTTTCCTGCCCTATGTAGGCATTACCGTTTCCTCTAGAGAAAGCGCCGCATTCCGAAACGGGATTGTAAAAATTGCCGCTACAAAAGTTTCGGCGGGCGTTTCTACCGGTATAGGGGATCACGAGAGCAAGTATACGGGCAAAGAATCCGACAGTGCAACAGGCGATGAACAATTTGAGATCAACGATACGCGCAGTTTCTCGCGCATGTATCGGGAGCTGTCCGACGAAGGGCTCCAGCCGGTCGTAAACGATTACCTGTATGTCTGATCTGTTTTGTGTAACCAATCGCAAGCTTTGCTGCGAAGATTTTCTAACGCGCATGGAAAAAATTGCGGCCTGCCGTCCGGCGGGGATTATTCTGCGGGAAAAAGACCTGCCGCCCGAAGCATACCGGCTTCTGGCAGAAGCGGTCATGCGTATTTGCGCGCAATACGCCGTTGCCTGCATTGTGCACAGCTTTGTACCGGTTGCGGCTGTTCTGCATGCCGAAGCGGTTCATTTGACGCTTCCCCAACTGCGGAAGACGCCTGAAACGCAAAAGGCATTATTCCGACGCATTGGCGCATCCTGCCACAGTGTTGCCGATGCACTGGAGGCGCAGTCGCTGGGTTGCAGCTATATTACCGCCGGCCATATTTTTGAAACCGACTGTAAAAAAGGCCTGCCCGGCCGCGGTCTTGCGTTTGTGCAGGCTGTATCGGATGCAGTATCCATTCCCGTATACGCCATCGGCGGCATTGGTCCGGAGAATGTTTCCCGGGTCCGTGCTGCCGGCGCTGCGGGTATATGCCTGATGAGCAGTTTGATGCGCTGCCCCGATATACCAGGCTTGATGCGTGCAATGGAGGGAAAACCATGAAATTTGACAAATCGATGCTGCTGCTTTACGCCGTGACCAACGGATGCCGCGAAGGAAGGCAAAGCCTGGCACAGAAGGTTGAATCGGCATTGAAAGGCGGCGCAACCCTTATTCAACTTCGGGAAAAGAATCTGGACCCGCCGGCCTTAACAGCGCTGGCCGCACACATGACCGCGCTTTGCCATCGCTACCACGTCCCGCTGATCGTCAACGACAGCGTAGAGGCAGCGCTGGCAAGCGGAGCGGACGGCGTCCATGTCGGTGCCGATGATACGCCGGTCGCTGAAATCCGCAAATCTGCACCTGCCGGTTTTATAATCGGCGCCACCTGCAAGACGGTGGAACAGGCGTACGCCGCAGCGCGTGCGGGGGCCGATTACATGGGGGTTGGCGCCGTTTTCCCCTCCCCTACCAAACAAAACGCGCTGCGCATCACCGTTGAACAACTACGCGAAATCTGCGCCTGTGTCTCCATTCCCGCTGTAGCCATTGGGGGAATTCATCTGGAAAATTTAACCCAACTTAACGGCTGCGGCATTCAGGGCGTTGCAGTTGTCTCCGCTTTGTTCGGTGCGGCGGATATCGAAGCGGCTGCCCGGGTCCTGAAAGAACGTATAAAAGCCGTTGTATCCTGCCGCAGCGTCCTTGGGAGCGTCCCGGCGGCAGGATATAGCGCCGCAATGGAGGCCGGTTTATGAAAACAGCATTAACCATTGCCGGGAGCGATTGCAGCGGCGGCGCCGGCATCCAGGCTGACTTAAAAACGATGGCCGCCAACGGCGTATACGGGATGAGCGCCATTACTGCGCTGACGGCCCAGAATACCACCGGCGTAACCGGGATTATGGAAGTCCCGCCCGGCTTTTTGGCCAAACAGCTGGATATGGTTTTTACGGATATCCGGCCGGACGCCGTCAAAACCGGTATGATCGCAAGCCCCGAACAAATCCGCGTTATCGCGCAAAAACTTCAGTTCTACCAGGTCCGTAATCTTGTCGTCGATCCGGTAATGGTAGCAAGTTCCGGGGCCCGCCTGCTTGTACCGGAGACGGCAGAAACGCTCAAACGGGAACTGTTCCCGCTGGCCGCCCTCGTAACGCCCAATATCCCCGAGGCGCAATGGCTCAGCGGGATGCGCATCCATGACGAAGCAGACCTGGTTGCGGCGGCGGCAGCGATCTGCAATCTCTATGGTTGCCCGGTCCTGCTCAAAGGCGGACATAGCACAGGCAACGCCAACGACTTGCTTTACCACCGCGGACACCAGAAATGGTTTTACAGCAAACGCATCGACAATCCCAATTCCCACGGTACCGGCTGTACTCTTTCCAGCGCCATTGCCGCAAATCTGGCCAAAGGTTATCCGCTGGAAACCGCCGTACAGCGGGCCAAGGATTATGTCTGCGGCGCATTAGCCGCTATGCTCGATCTGGGCCGCGGAAGCGGACCTTTAAACCACACTTTTTCGTTGAACAGTCCGTTTTCCGAAGAACCGTTTGAAAGGAAAGAAGAATGAGAACGTATAAAACACAAATGGAAGCCGCCCGCATGGGTATCGTCACGCCTGAAATGAAAGCGGTTGCGGCAAAAGAATACCGAAGCGAAGCGGAAATCCGTGAATGGGTCGCACGCGGTCAGGCCGTAATCTGCGCCAATCGGCTGCATACCTGCATCGAACCCAACGGCGTCGGCTCCATGCTGCGCACGAAGATCAACGTCAACCTGGGCGTTTCCCGTGACTGTAAGGATTATGCCGTCGAGATGCGCAAGGTGATGGCGGCGGTCGAAATGGGCGCGCATGCCATTATGGACCTTTCCTCCCACGGCGATACGCAGCCCTTCCGCCGTAAACTGACCGCGCAATGCCCTGCCATGATCGGCACTGTCCCGGTTTATGACAGCGTCATCCATTATCAGCGCGATCTTGCCACGCTCAGTGCTGAGGACTTCCTCGACGTTATCCGCCTGCATGCCCAGGATGGCGTAGATTTTGTAACGCTGCACTGTGGGATTACCCGCAAAACCATCGAGCAGATCAGAAATCAGAAACGAAAGATGAATATTGTTTCGCGGGGCGGCTCACTGATCTTCGCCTGGATGAGCATGACGGGCCAGGAAAACCCGTTTTACGAATATTTTGACGAAATCCTGGAAATTTGCCGGGAATATGATGTCACCATTTCCCTGGGCGACGCCTGCCGCCCAGGCTGCCTGGCGGACGCAGGCGACGTATGTCAGATTGAAGAACTGGTACGCCTGGGCGAACTGACCCGGCGTGCATGGGAAAAAGACGTACAGGTAATGGTCGAAGGGCCGGGACACATGCCGATGGATCAAATTGCCGCGAATATGAAATTGCAGCAGACGATCTGCATGGGCGCACCGTTTTATGTGCTCGGTCCTATCGTCACCGACATCGCGCCCGGATATGACCATATTACTTCGGCCATCGGCGGCGCAATCGCCGCAGCATCCGGCGCGGCATTTTTATGCTACGTAACGCCGGCGGAGCATCTGGCGCTTCCGGATGTGCAGGATGTCAAACAGGGCATTATCGCAGCCCGTATCGCTGCGCATGCCGCAGATATTGCGAAAAACATACCCCATGCACGGGATCTGGACGACGCAATGGCGGATGCCCGCCGTACCTTCGACTGGGACCGGCAATGGGAATACGCATTAGACCCGCAAACCGCAAAAGCCATCCGCGAAAGCCGGGCGCCGGAGCAGGAAGACAGCTGTTCCATGTGCGGAAAATTCTGCGCCGTGCGGAGCATGAATAAAGCGTTGCAGGGCGAATATATCGACATCCTGTAAGCGCAGGATTGCAGCGCACAGTTTTCTTTTTGCAGCGCAGGCTTGCCGCTGTGTTTCCACGCATACAATAAGACCCTGAAACCGACGGTTTCAGGGTCTTTTGCATTGCAATGCAGCTTGTATCATTTCCCTCATCCCCTCCGGCGCCAGGGAAACGGCCATACCGCGCAAAAACAAAAGATCGCGGCAAGTAAAATTGTACAGGTATACAAGCCATGGTTTTTCAGACATACAGCCCCTGTGTACCCAAGGTTTTTTTATTTTGGAACGCTTTGGGAACCATGCGGGCATCCTGGCGGAACATTCCCGGTTGTATAATGCTTTTCAGCTTGCGGTTCATAACCGCTTCAAAATACTTTTCTTGGAGGCAAATGATTATGTATTTCGATGTTATCGCAAAAATTGTTTCGGCCCGTACCGGTTGCGACATTTCCGCTGTAAAACCGGAAAGCAAATTTTCCGAACTTGGCATCGATTCTTTGGATACTGTGGAACTTCTGATGAATTTGGAAGATGAACTTGGGATCGAAATTGAACTGGATCAGAAGGTAGAAACCGTCGACGACCTGGACAAATTCATTCAGAGCAAACAGGGTTAAGTACTTTTTTATGATTAAGTCACCGATTTGTGAAATGTTGGGGATCCCGTACCCCGTATTCCAGGGCGGAATGGCCTGGATTGCAGACGGCAGCTTAGCCGCTGCCGTCTCCAACGGCGGCGGCCTTGGGATTATTGCAGCGGGAAACGCACCTGGGGAATATGTCCGCCAACAGATTCGGATTGCCAAATCCCGCACGACAAAACCCATCGGCGTGAACATCATGCTGTTAAGCCCCTATGCAGACGCTGTGGCACAGGTTGTTATCGAAGAAAATATCGCCGTCGTAACGACCGGTGCCGGCAACCCTTCAAAATATATCAAGGACTGGAACCATGCCGGCATTAAGGTTATCCCGGTAGTTGCTTCGGTAGCCATGGCCAAACTGATGACGCGGCTTGGCGCTGCCGCCGTGATTGCCGAAGGCGGGGAAAGCGGCGGGCATGTAGGCGAACTGACAACCATGGTTTTAGTTCCGCAGATTTGCGATGCAACCACGCTCCCGGTCCTGGCTGCCGGCGGAATTGCCGACGGAAGAGGGGTCGCCGCTGCCTTTATGCTCGGCGCCTGCGGCGTCCAGATGGGTACCCGGTTCCTAAGCGCAAAGGAATGCGCGATCCATCCCGCTTATAAGCAGAAAATCCTTCAGGCTACCGATCTGTGTACAATGGTAACCGGCAAGCGCCTGGGACATCCGGTACGCAGTCTGCGCACGCCTTTTTCCAGAGCATACGCCAAAGCAGAATTCGGTGGGATGCCCGATGCGCAACTGGAAGATTTTGCAAAAGGCGCGCTGCGTCTGGCGGTTCTGGAAGGCGACAACGAAAAAGGTTGTTTCCTCTCCGGTCAAATCGCCGCAATGGTAAAAAAAGAGCAGCCTGCCGCTGAAATTATAAAAGAAATCATGGAAGAAACTGAGCCGATTTTAAAGAGGGCGCCGCAATGGATAAACTAGCATTTGTTTTTTCCGGCCAGGGCGATCAGTATCCGGGAATGGGGAAAGCATTGGCCCTGCAATATCCCAGCGCAGCGGATATCTATACCATGTGTGATACCATCCGCCCCGGTACCACTTCCCAATGCTGGGAAGGTAATGAAGAAGAATTAAAGGAAACGAAAAATACGCAGCCCTGCCTGTTTGCAATGGAACTTGCCGCGGCTTCCGTCTTACGGAATAAGGGCTTGACCCCTGCTGCCGTTGCAGGATTCTCTTTAGGTGAGCTTGTCGCTGCAACCGTTGCGGGGGTATTCGATCCCCAAACCGGTTTCCGGCTCGTCTGCAAACGGGGAGAACTGATGCAGCGCGCCGCGGAAAAATACGATACTGCAATGGCCGCCGTTGTCAAGCTGACCGCTCAGCAAGTACAGACACTGTGCGACAACTATCCACAGATATATCCGGTCAATTTCAATTGTCCCGGGCAAATCACCGTTTCCGGTCTGGCATCCCAAATGCCCGCCTTTTCTGCTGCGGTCAGGGCGGCCGGAGGCAGGGCTATTCCTCTGAAGGTCAAGGGAGCTTTCCATTCCCCCTTTATGCGGGACGCTGCCGAAGCATTTGCGCAGGAGCTGAAAAAAACGGACCTGAAACGTCCAGGTATCCCCCTGTATTCCAATATAACCGCTCGTCCCTATACCGACGATATAGCAGGTCTGTTATCTAAGCAGATTTGCAGTCCCGTACAGTGGGAAGAAACCATTCGGAATATGCTTGCCGAAGGGATCAGCACCTTTGTGGAAATCGGGCCCGGCAAAACACTGACGAATATAATTCAAAAAATCAATCCCGACGCACACGCTTTAAGCGTTACGGAATACTTGGCGGAGGAGACAGTATGTTAAAAGGAAAAGTAGCGCTCATCACCGGCGGTTCGCGGGGAATCGGGGAAGCGATCGCCTGTAAAATGGCTTCTCTGGGTGCGCAGGTCGCAATTCTCTATGCCCACAATGCCGGAAATGCGCTGGCAGTGTGCGAAAAATGCGCCCAACTGTATCACGTACAGGCAAAAGCATACCGCTGCGATGTATCGGATTTCCAGGCGGTTAAGGAAACCGTTGCACAGATCCGGGCAGATTTCGGTACCGTGCATATTTTAGTCAACAACGCAGGCGTCACCTGCGACAACCTCGCCGTCATGATGAAAGAAGAGGAATTCGATCGCGTAATTTCCATTAATCTGAAAGGTGCCTTTAATATGATCCGCCATTGCTGCGGACTCTTTATTCGCAATGGCGAAGGCTGCATCATCAATATTTCCTCCGTTGCGGGGCTGGTGGGCAATGCCGGACAGTGCAACTATGCCGCATCCAAAGCCGGCCTGATCGGCATGACCAAAGCGCTTGCAAAAGAACTGGCCCCTAAGGGGATCCGCTGCAATGCCATTGCGCCCGGCTTCATCGCAACCGATATGACCGGGCATCATACAGACCATCCGCTGCTTGCGCAGATTCCGTTGGGAAGAATGGGGGATGCCGGCGACGTTGCCGATGCGGCAGCGTATCTCGCCACTGCCAAATATGTAACGGGCGATGTCCTGCGTGTTGACGGCGGCATCGCCATGTAAGGAGAAAAGTTATGTGTGAAAACAGACGTGTTGTCGTTACCGGAATCGGTGCAGTTACGCCCGTAGGAAATACGGCCAAAGACGCATGGCGCAACCTGTGTTCTGGTAAAAACGGCATTGCACCCATTACCCTTTTTGACACGGAAAAATTTAAAGCCAAGCTTGCCGCACAGGTAAAGGATTTTGATCCAAGAGTATATTTTGAAGTAAACGACCTGCTGCGTACAGACCGCTATGCACAGTTTGCCGTAGCAGCAGCCCAGCAGGCAGTCGAAGAAAGCGGTATTGCAGGCACAATCGAACCGGAACGGTTCTGTGTCTATTTCGGCACAGGGATCGGCGGCATCGGCACATTCGAAACCGAACATACCAAGCTTTTGGAAAAAGGCCCGCGCCGCGTTTCCTCGCTGTTTGTCCCGATGATGATTTCCAATATGGCAGCCGGCCTGATCGCAATGCGCCATCAGTGCTATGGAAGCGCCATGCCCGCTGTAACCGCCTGCGCTTCCGGTTCCAATGCAATTGGCGAAGCGATGCGGATGATTCGCCACGGGTACGCCGATGCGGTCATCTCCGGCGGTGCGGAAGCCGCCATCTGTCCCAGCGCGGTCGCCGGTTTTTCCAACATGCAGGCGCTGTCCACCTCGCAGGACCCAGATGCAGCTTCGTTGCCATTCGATCAGCGCAGAGCCGGGTTCGTCATCGGCGAAGGCGCCGTTGCGCTTGTTCTGGAGGAATATGCGCATGCCAAATCCCGCGGTGCTAAAATTTATGGCGAAATATGCGGATATGGCGCCACCTGCGACGCCTATCATATCACCGCGCCGCATCCGCAGGCAAGAGGCGGCACCCAAGCCATGCTCGACGCCATGCGTGAGGCAGGGTACGTTCCAAGCGATACCGTATACATTAACGCCCACGGAACCGGTACGCCAATGAATGACATCGTTGAAACACTCGCAATCAAAAATGCCCTCGGTGAGGAAAACGCAAAAAAAGCCTATATCAGCTCTACTAAATCCATGACCGGCCATATGCTCGGCGCTGCCGGCGCAATTGAAGCGATGGCATGTCTTTTGGCGCTCCAAGAAGGCATCATTCCGCCCACCATTAACCTGCAACAGCAGGACGAGGCTTGTGATCTCAATTGTGTGCCCAATACAGCGGTAAAGGCCAATATTACCTTGGCGCTTTCCAACTCCCTAGGATTCGGCGGACATAACGCCTGTCTTGCTTTCAGAAAGGTGTAAAGTATGAATGAGACAGATATTCGCAAATACGCACAATTAATGCAGGAACTCGGGCTTACTGGTCTTGAAATCACAGAAGACAACCGGGTTGTACGTTTGGAACGCTCCCTGCCTCCTATTGTGGAAAAACAGACTATACCGGCTGTTTCCGCATCTTCCCCTACCTCCTTAACAGCTGCTGAAACCGCAGATTATATCAGTGTAAAATCTTCCATTGTAGGAGTCTTTTATGCCGCTCCGGCAGAAAATTCCGATCCCTATGTCTCGTTGGGAGATCATGTAACAAAAGGGCAGACACTTTGCATTGTTGAAGCAATGAAGCTGATGAATGAGATCACAGCCGAAGAAGACGGTACAATTGTAGAAATCTGTGCAAGCAACGGTCAGGTGGTAGAGTTTGGAACAGAATTATTCCGAATTAAAAGGTGATAGGATGACGCAGCAAGAAATTATGAAAATATTGCCGCACCGTGATGCCATGCTTCTTTTGGATGAAGTGGAAAACAGGGATGGAACGGCGATTGGCCATTACACCGTACGCGGCGACGAGTTCTTTTTAAAAGGTCATTTCCCTGGAAACCCCATTGTTCCCGGCGTCATACTCTGTGAAATTCTGGCACAGTCCGCCTGTGTTCTGATGCAGAACGTACTGGAAGAGGGTAAACTTCCGGTTTACACAGGTCTGGACCAGGTACGGTTCCGATCCCCCGTGAAACCCGGCGATACGATTGAAACCCGGTGCCGCATCAAAAGGGCGAAACATCCGTTTTATTTCGCCGAAGGCACTGCAACTGTCGCGGGCAGGCTTTGCGTATCCGCCGAATTTTCGTTCGCAATTACGGAGAGTAACGTATGTTCTCAAAAATACTGATTGCCAACCGCGGTGAAATCGCCGTCCGCATTATACGGGCCTGTAAGGAAATGGGCGTTGCCACCGTTGCAGTCTACTCCGAGGCCGATAAAAACGCGCTCCATGTCGCGTTGGCGGATCAGAGCTACTGCATTGGCGGGCCGGAAGCTTCGGAAAGCTATTTAAATGAAAACCAGATTATCAGCGCGGCAATTTTGGCCGGCGCACAGGCAATCCATCCCGGTTATGGATTTCTTTCAGAAAATGCGCACTTTGCCCGGCTCTGCCGGAAAAACGGGCTTGTGTTTATCGGCCCGGACCCGGAAAGCATGGAGCAACTGAGCGACAAGGCCATTTTAAAGGAACGAATCCGCAATACGGGCCTTCGTGTCATTCCCGGCACCAAGGCAGTGTTTTCGATTGAAGATGCGAGAAAAGCTGCACAGCATATCGGGTATCCGCTCATGCTTAAAGCATGTGCTGGCGGCGGCGGGCGTGGAATCCGGCTGATCCGAACCGCTGAAGACCTGGAAGAATCTTATCTTCAGGCAACCAAAGAGGCGCTCAGCGCGTTTGGGGACGGCAGCGTATATCTGGAAAAATACATTTTCCCCGCCCGGCATGTGGAACTGCAAATTCTTGCCGATGAACACGGAAATGCTGTCTGCCTGGGTGATCGCGACTGTTCGTTGCAGCGCCGCAACCAGAAGCTCATTGAAGAAACGCCTTCCCCGGCTGTAAATACGCAGCAGCGAAACAAGATCATGGAACTTGCCGTACATGCTGTTCAAAAAATCGGCTATGTCGGCGCCGGTACCTTAGAATTCCTTTTAGATGGCGACGGCAATTTCTGGTTTATGGAAATGAATGTCCGTTTGCAGGTGGAACATTGCGTCACCGAAATGCTCACCGGCATTGATCTTGTCAAATGGCAAATTCGAATTGCGGCCGGCATCCCGCTAACTTTCCAGCAGAGCGATATCCGTATGCAGGGGTCTGCAATCGAATGCCGCATTAACGCGCAAAGCTGCGGTACGTTGAAGATGCTGCACGTTCCCGGGGGACCTTCCGTCCGCTTTGATACCTGCCTCATCGCAGGGACAACCGTTTCGCCCTATTACGATTCCCTGCTGGGCAAGCTCATTGTTTATGCCAAAACCAGAGAAGAAACGCTTCGGAAAATGCGGGCTGCCCTCTGCGAACTCGTCATCGACGGTATCCCCACGAACATTGAAGAACAACTGCGCATCGTAGAAGATGAACGATTCATCTCGGGAAACTACGATCTGATTTTTATGGGCAACAGGTGAAACCATGGCTTTTATCAATTTCTTAAAACCAAAGAACCAGTTGGAAGAGGGCGGACGTACTGCCGCTCCCGTACAGCAAGACGCCGGGGAACCGGAAAAAAATTGTCCCAACTGTCATAAAGATATTCCGATAAGCCGGCTCTGGGCAAATGATCTGGTTTGTCCTTGCGGCCACCATTTCCGTATGAAAGCCCGCCAGCGCATCAAAATTCTGACGGATAAGGACAGTTTTCACGAACTGTTTGCCGAAATCCAACCTGGCAACCCAATCAACTTCCCCGGATACCGGGATAAAGCGGAAACCGCACGCATGGCAAGCGGCGAAGAAGAAGCGGTCCTATGCGGTACCGCCAGCATAGGCAGCCAAAACTGCTGCCTGTTTGTCATGGAATCCAGTTTCATGATGGGAAGTATGGGAAGCGCAGTGGGCGAGAAAATCACGCTGCTGTTTGAATACGCGACCAGGCGCCGCATGCCGGTTATCGGTTTTACCGTCTCCGGCGGTGCCCGTATGCAGGAAGGGCTTTTATCCCTGATGCAGATGGCCAAAACCAGTGCTGCCGTAAAGCGGCATAACGACGCCGGGTTATTTTATCTGGCGGTGCTTACCGACCCAACCACCGGAGGCGTTACGGCAAGTTTTGCCATGGAAGCGGATATCATTTTTGCCGAACCCGGCGCAACTGTGGGGTTTGCAGGCGCACGGGTGATTGAACAGACAACCAGAAAATCTTTGCCCGCCCGATTCCAAAAATCGGAGTTTGTTCTGGAACATGGATTTGTGGATGGCATCGTACCACGTTCCGAGCAGAAAAGCCGGTTGGCTGAGCTGCTGAAAATGCACAATGGGAGATGATCGTATGAGCGCTACGCCTTATGAACGGGTTAAACTTGCGCGTGACAACAACAGACCGACCGGACTGGACTATATCCGCAATATTTTTCAGGGTTTTATTGAACTGCACGGCGACCGGCGATATGCGGATGATCCCGCTATTGTCGGCGGCATCGCATGGCTCAACGGCAATCCGGTTACCGTCATTGCCATCGAAAAAGGCCACACAGCAAAGGAACGGGCTTATCGCAATTTCGGCGCGCCGCATCCGGAGGGCTATCGAAAAGCGCTTCGGCTGATGAAACAGGCTGAAAAGTTTGGAAGGCCAATTGTCTGTTTTATTGACACTTCCGGCGCATATTGCGGAATCGGTGCAGAAGAGCGGGGTCAAGGCGAAGCCATTGCCGAAAATCTTTTAGAAATGTCCACCCTTTGCGTGCCTATTCTTTCCATCCTGATCGGCGAAGGCGGTAGCGGCGGCGCGCTGGCGCTGGCCGTCGCGGATCAGGTATGGATGCTGCAAAACTCCGTATATTCGGTAATCTCCCCAGAGGGTTGCGCCAGTATCCTGTGGAAAGATTCCTCAAAGGCTGAAAGTGCAGCAGAAAGCTTGAAATTAACCGCTGAAGACGCTAAAAGTCTGGGGGTTATAGAGCGGATTTTAACTGAAAAAGACATTGGGAAAAAAGATTTCTATGATCGTATCCGCACTTTGCTGCACGAAGAAATCAACCACTTGTCAAACGACATGGATTTAATCAATAAGCGCTATGCGCGCTTCCGTCGTTTTGGCGCCGACGCAGTTATCCAGGAGTACGTATGAGCATATATCATCAGTTTTGTACAGAAATTTTTGATACACTCGGCAACCTGAAAAAGCTATCTCTGAAATATCCCGAAAACTTTAATTTCGGATATGATGTAGTGGATGTACTTGCCGATCAGTCGCCTGACAAAAAAGCCATTGTGTGGTGCAACACGGAAAACCAGGAACACACGTTTACTTTTGCCGACGTGAAAAAATACAGCAACCAGATGGCGAATGTATTGAAAAATGCCGGGATCGGAAAAGGCGACCGCGTAATGCTGATTCTGAAACGCCATTTTGAATACTGGTTTGCTGCGGTCGCACTTCACAAGCTCGGCGCTGTGATGATTCCCGCAACCCATATGCTGACCGTACGCGACCTGGTCTACCGGATTCAGGCAGCCAATGTCAAAGCCATCATCTGTACCACACATAACGAGGTCCCGCAAAGGATCCAAGCTGCCATTGCCGAAACAAAACAATCGCCGAAACTGTGGTGCGTACAGCAGGACACGGAAGGTTTTGAAAATCTGACAAAGGTAATGCAGAACGCCGATTCTGAATTCCCACGTATGGAAACACTTGCAACGGATCCGCTGGTGCTATATTTTACTTCCGGCACTACAGGAAATCCCAAAGGTGTTATCCACGATCACATCTATCCGCTCGCGCACATCGTTACCGCCCGCTATTGGCAGCAGGCAGAAGACAACGGCCTTCATTTCACGGTTGCCGAAACAGGTTGGGCAAAAGCGTCCTGGGGTAAACTTTATGGACAATGGCTCGTTGGCAGCGCCGTTATGGTCTACGATTTCGACAATTTTGATCCCAAACAGCTCGTTCAAGTTATCAACCATTATGGTGTCACTTCATTTTGCGCCCCACCTACCGTTTATCGTTATCTGGTTCGCAAAGGGATGTCCAATATGCCCACTTTAAAGCATGCCTCTACTGCCGGGGAAATGCTTGCTCCCGAAGTATTTCGCAAATTTACGGAATGTACAGGCATTCCCTTGTGTGAAGGCTACGGGCAAACCGAAACGACTCTGCTTCTTGCCAATTTTAATGGGAAAGTCTTGGCACAGGGTTCTATGGGAACCGTCTCCCCGTTTTACAACATTGCCTTACTGGATAAAAACGGTATGCCTGTCGATACGGGAGAGATCGGAGAAATCGTAATCGTTCCACCGGAAAATGGTAAGCAACCAGGCGTATTTACGGCATATCTCGACAATGAAGCGCAGTATAATTATGTATGGCGCGGCGGTGTATACCATACTGGTGATGCGGCGTACCAGGATGAAAATGGTCTGTTCTGGTTCCACGGCCGTTTTGACGATATCATCAAAACCGGCGGTTTCCGTGTCGGTCCTTATGAAATAGAAAACATCCTGATGGAGCATCCCGGCGTCGTGGAATGCAGCGCAATCGGCGTCCCGGATCCGCTTCGCGGGCAGGCGATCAAAGCCATTATCGTTCTTGCCGCCGGTTATACGCCCTCCAAACAGCTGGAACTGGAAATTAAGGAATTTTGTAATCAAAAGCTTGCAGAATACAAATGGATCCGCATTGTAGAATTCGTAGAACAGATGCCCAAAACAATCAGCGGAAAAATTCAGAAGAATCTGCAACGCAAACAGGCCTGAACGGGCTGATACCGTTGTGCTTTTCGGGAAAAAATGGTATAATGATGCTGTTGCCTGCCGGGTATGATTCGTCCAACCCGGCAGTTGGACTCCGATTCCGAGGAGAGAGTATGGATAATACAATAAAAAATGCGCAGGAAATCATCAGCCGGAGCATCAGCGGTTTCCATCAGTATATTTTAAATGATCCTGTCCATGTAGGCTATGTCAGTCAAAACTTTTGTGCATTGACCGGTTTTGCTGAAAATGAACTGCTGCATGAAAGCCGGGATCTGTACCAGTCTCTCGTTCATGCTGCCGATTTGCATATCTATACCGATTTTATCCAAGCTTTGCAAACAGGAAAGCAGACGCATAGCTGTGAATACCGCCTGATGAAAAAGGACGGCTCTTTTCTATATGTTCGGGATACCACAACCGTTGACAGGCTCAGCGACGGTACAATTGTCGGGAATTCTGTATTGACGGATATTACCGAACTGAAAAATGAAACCGTCAACCTTCAATTTTTGAACGAAACCATCCCCTGCGGATTTCTTAAATATACCTGTGAAGCACAACCTAAAGTCACTTATGTGAACGATAAAATGCTGGCATTTTTACGCTTTCCGGAAACCAAAAACGGGGAACTGGATTATTTGGAAATGTGTAAAGATAACATTTTCCTGATGATTCCCATGGAAGAACGGCGCAGGTTTGCACTGTACTTAAACCGCGTTTACAGTGCGGGCGTACCAATTGCAGGCGATATAACCGTTCTGCGCTGTGATGGAACCCGTGCACATTTATTCGGCTGGGTTACCAAGTGTGTAAATGCGCAAGGCGATGAAGAATTTCAAACCGTTTGCATGGATATAACCGAACGTCATCTGGCTCGAAAGGCAAACGAAACCAAACGCTATCTCAAGGCACTCACCGACGTTTACGATAAAATTTTCGAATATGATCTTTCGAAAAACACCGTCAACTGTTTGTATACCAATCATTCTCCCATATTTGAATGGATGGAAAACATTCCCATGCAGATGGAAGACGCAACCGAAAAATGGATTTGCAGCCTTGTTGCCGCAGAAGACTGTGATAAAGTCCGCGCATTTTTCAGCGATTTTTATCAGAAAAAATTCTATCAGCCAGATGCAAAACCGCCCCAAATTCACTATCGAGCCCGTTCATCCAACGGTGAAATGCGGCTGTATAGCGGAATTTTTTTAAAAATGGATCAAGCACGCAGTTTATACTGTTGCAGATGTATACCCGATGCGCAGGAAGCCGACCATTTACGTTCCGAAAATCTGTCTTTAAAGGAAAATATGCAGGAACTGGTTATGCGTTTTACAGACGGTATCGCCGCTTTCGAAGTAACCGACGATTTGGTAACGCCACTATACGCAAGCGATAATGTCTGTGAGTTTTTTGGTCTGAGCAAAGCGCAATGGCTTCCCTTGATGCAAAAAAGTATGCCTATTCGGCAATTTATAGCCCACAGCAAAACCCCTTATGAAGATATTGCGCGGCTTTTGAAAAACGGAGAAGCTGAATTTGCATACTTTGATCTGAAAACAGAGACTGTACGCAGGATCAAAGCGATCTGTTCCCAAAAATCCCCCGGCGGCTCGGCGCCGCAGTATATCATGCTTTACAATCTTGAGGACACACAAACCGCAAATGACAAATGCTCATCTGACAAACGTACTGTAAGCATTCGGACTTTTGGATATTTTGATGTATTCGTGGGAGAAAAGCCCATGATCTTCCGCAATAAAAAGTCCAAGGAGCTTTTTGCGCTTTTGGTGGATCGACGCGGTGGTTACGTCTCTTCCGAAGAGGCAATTGCCTTTCTATGGGAAGATGAGCCGGTCAGTCCGGTCACACTTTCCAGATATCGAAAAGTGGCGCTGCGGCTGAAAAACACGCTGGAAGAATATGGGATTCAGGACGTCGTCGAAGCCATTGACGGCAAACGCCGCATTGTTACGCAAAAAGTCCAATGTGATCTTTATAACTATCTTTCCGGGAAAGAAGAATATTCCCAGCTTTTTAAAGGCAGCTATTTGAGCAATTACAGCTGGGGAGAAACCACATTGGCAGAGCTGACCGGAAATCTTTTACATTCGTGAATATCCTGCTCCGCACAAATCAGAACGAAAAATATACTCGTTTTTGAGACGCCGTTGACTTAGCCATGAAAAGGTTCTGCTCAATGGCGTTTTTGGTTTTTGCAGCCATGCGCACGGCGGCAAAACCGCTTTGGCGGCATGGGGCGGGCAGCCGAAGATTCCCCTGTAAAATGGTGACTACATCACAGAACAGGGCAAAACGATTCGCTATAATTATGCCATAAAATAAAACAATTCAAGGAGGACAATAGCATGTCTGTTATAACGATAACCCGAAACAACTTTCGTGAGGAAGCCATTCACTCGAATAAACCTGTTCTTTTAGATTTTTGGGCGCCCTGGTGCGGCCCCTGCCGGATGGTCAGCCCGATCGTAGACGAAATCGCATCTGAACGCGGGGACATTAAAGTCGGTAAAATTAATGTAGATGAGCAGCCTGAGCTGGCAGGACAGTTCGGCATTATGAGCATCCCTACGCTGGTTTTAATGAAAAACGGCCGGATCGTTGACCAGATGACAGGAGCGCGTCCGAAACAACAGATTCTGGCCATGTTATAATGCGTGGCGGGCAAAATGGACTGGATGAATTTTTTCAAAACCCCTGATAGCGTGCAAGGCGTAGATGAATACAGACACACACATGGGGCTGTCCTGTTGGATGTACGTACACCCGGTGAATACCATCAGGGACACATTCCCGGCAGCAAAAATGTGCCGCTTTCCTCCCTTGATCTGGTTTCCCACTTCACAGAGCATCTAGATGCGCCTTTGTTCGTTTACTGCCACAGCGGAGCACGAAGCCGTCAGGCTACCAATATACTACAACGCATGGGGTATCGGAATGTTAAAAATATCGGCGGTATAGCCGCTTATAAAGGAAAGGTAGAAAGCTGATATGAAAGTGGTCATAATCGGCGGCGTCGCGGGCGGCGCAACGGCCGCAGCCCGGATTCGCAGGCTGGATGAGCAGGCAGAAATTCTTGTTTTTGAGCGGTCCGGATACATTTCCTATGCCAACTGCGGACTTCCCTATTATATCGGCGGTGTAATCCAGGATGCGAAAGATCTGACACTGCAGACACCGGAAAGTTTTTTCTCCCGATTCCGGATTGACATGAAAGTCCGCCATGCGGTAACGGCCATTCATCCCGAGCAAAAAACCGTTTCTGTCAAAAATCTGGAAACCGGGGAACAATTTGAAGAGTCATATGACAAACTTCTCCTCTCCCCTGGCGCCAAACCTACGCAGCCCAAATTCCCCGGCCTGGGGCTGGAATCGTTGTTTACACTGCGCACGGTTGAAGATACGCTGCGCATCCGCGAGTATATTGATACGCACCGGCCCAGATCCGTCCTGCTTGCAGGCGGCGGTTTTATCAGCCTGGAGCTGGCGGAAAATCTCCGGAATTTAGGAATGGAAGTCACCATTGTTCAACGGCTTAAACAGCTGATGAACCCATTTGATCCGGATATGGCTTGTTTTATTCACAACCAAATGCGCCGGAAAGGCATTCATCTGGCACTGGGTTATACAGTCGAGGGCTTTGAAGCGCGCAACGGCGGTATTGACACCCTGCTTGCGGATCATGCGCCGCTTCATGCTGATATGGTGATCATGGCCATAGGGGTCACGCCGGATACACATCTTGCCAAAGAAGCAGGGTTAGAATTGGGAATTCGAGGTAGTATTGTAGTCAACGACCGGATGCAAACTTCTTTTCCCGACATTTATGCAGTTGGAGATGCCGTTCAGATCCGGCATCTGGTTACCGGGGAAAACAGCCTGATTTCTCTTGCCGGTCCTGCCAATAAACAGGCGCGAATCGCTGCGGATAATATTTGCGGTATCGAGAGCCGGTACGCAGGCGCCCAGGGCAGCAGTATCATCAAAATTTTTGGCATGACTGCTGCAACCACAGGATTAAATGAAACCAATGCGAAAAAAGCCGGGTTTGATGCAGACGCCGTCATCCTGTCTCCGATGAATCATGCAGGCTACTATCCAGGCGGGAAAATGATGACCATGAAGGTGGTTTTTGAAAGACACTCCGACCGTCTTCTGGGCGCACAGATTGTGGGATATGACGGTGTTGATAAGCGTATTGATGTACTGGCCACTGCCATTCAGGCAGGAATAAAAGCCACACAACTAAAAGACCTGGATCTTGCCTATGCCCCGCCATATTCTTCTGCCAAAGACCCGGTAAATATGGCAGGCTTTATGATTGAAAACATAGAGACCGGACTTGTGAAACAGTGGCGGCTTGACGACGTTGCCCTGCTGCCCCATGACGGCAGCGCAACACGGTTGGATACCCGTACAGCAGAAGAATACAGCCGTGGGCACATGGAAGGATTTTACAATATTCCAGTAGACGAGTTGAGAGAACGGCTGGATGAAATTCCCCACGGAAAACCTGTCTATGTCATTTGTCAAAGCGGCCTGCGCAGCTACATTGCTTGCCGGATCCTTGCCGGACATGGATTCTCCTGCTATAACTTTGCCGGCGGGTACCGGTTTTATGAAGCAGTTATGCACGACCGCTGCTTAATTGAAACAGCTACCGCCTGCGGTATGGATATTGAATAAAACAATAAGCCGCGCTTTGCATTGCAGGCGCGGCTTATTATAAAGTTCTTTCCTACAGCATGTGGCCGTTCTTCCGCATCATCCACATACTCTTCGTTTTCTATTTAAGGAGGGTTTCTATGAATCCGGGCAGATCATTAAAAAAAGCAGTTATCGAACAACATTCCTGCGTGGCATGCGGATGCTGTGTCAAAGTGTGTCCGCGGAAGGCAATCGAAATCCTGGGTGGGATCATGGCTCGTGTAAATTGGGAGCAATGCGTCGGATGCGGAAAATGTATGAAAGAATGTCCCGCCAGCGTAATTACCATTCAGGAGGTGTGTTGATGAAGAAAAAATGGTATGATTTCTTATGGATTGCCTCTTTGATTTATCTGGTTTTGGGCTTTGTAAATATTTTATTCGCATGGTTCGGATTACTTTGCTTCCTGATTCCTCTGATTATTTCCATCGCGAAGGGAACAAAAGGCTATTGCAACCGTTATTGCGGCAGAGGACAGCTTTTTAGCATTCTGGGCGGGAGATTCGGACTGTCCCGTAAAAAAGACATACCGCGATGGATGAAAAGCAAAGTATTCCGCTATGGTTTTCTTGTGTTTTTCCTCATTATGTTCTTTCAAATGTTATGGAATACCTATTTGGTTTTTGCAGGAGTGCAAGACCTAAAGCAGGGAATTACCCTGTTATGGACATTCAAACTTCCCTGGCACTGGGCATATCATGGCACGCTCATGCACAGCGGCGTCGCACAATTTGCTTTTGGATTTTACAGCATTATGTTGACCTCAACTATATTAGGTCTGATTACCATGGTCCTGTTCAAACCGCGCAGCTGGTGCGTGTATTGTCCTATGGGTACAATGACGCAATTCATCTGCAAAATTAAAAACGGCAAACACATAGATCAAAAATCTCCCGTTCCAACTTTCCGGCAATCTTGAGCGCGGCCCTTATGCATCCCGCAGTGCCTGTAATTTTTCTTCGTCCGCAACCGCAACCATACCGCGGGACAGTTTAACCATTCCTTCACTTTGAAAATACCGAAGCATGCGCGTGATAACTTCCCGATGTGTCCCCAGATGATTGGCGATCGCTTCGTGCGTCAATTTCAGTTCGTGCTTTCCTTCGATAATGACTTCCTGCAAAAGAAAGTCCGCAATGCGTTTATCTAAGCTCTTCCACAGAATCTGCTCGATCAACCACATCACTTCGGAAAAGCGTGACGCCATAAGTTCGTTGGTATAATTTGCAGCCGGCGCAGATTCTTCCATTATAGTTTTATACAACTTCGCAGGAACAACCCAAAGCTCGGTATCCTTTTCTGCCTCAATAACCACTTCAAACTGAATTGAGCGTATAATGCAGGATGCCGACAACAAACATATGTCCCGATCAAATAAGCGATAAATGGTAATTTCGCGGCCGGTTTCCGAAAGGATATACGCCCGCAGCTGACCGGACCGGATCACCAGCAATCCGGAGCAGTCTATACTTCCATTGTGAATACGGGTTCCCTTCTTTACGCTGCGGGTATGCAAACCGTCAAGGATCTGTTGCTGTTGTGTAGCATTTAATTGTTCCCATATGGGGAAAACACTTTGAAACTCCATTTTTTACCGTTCCTTATAACATTTTATTGCCCTTTTTTATCCTACCAACAGAAATTGGCAAGTTTTCAAATGCTTTTATCCAATTATACCACAAAAAAACATTCCTCGTACAGTAGAATTGCCGTATAACCTTATAAGGCAAAACAGAAATATCACCTGATTTTCAGATACGGTCTGTCTTCATTACGAGTAGCAGAGAATGGGAAGCGCTTGTCGATAAGCCGCATTTCGAAACGGCCGAATTATGCCGGAAACTCTACCGCCTGGCTGGCAGATCCTTACGGTACGGTGGGAAATTTTATTGCAAACCGGTACAACATAGCACAGTATCCATAGATGGAAGATGTTGCGCCGGCATTTATGCCAACCGTACGCAAACGGATGAACCGGGCGATTCTGCTGAGCGGCGGGAACGAGGACCTGAACGCGCGCAGAATCGATCTGAGCGAAGACATGGTGCGCGTGTTGGTGTATCTGGACCGCGCCGGCGTATTTGACGTAGCCGGGAAATAGCCGAATTTCATTAGCATTTTTGTTTCTAAATCTGCTTTTTTACGGTCAAAACAGGGACACGCCAAGCAGATATAAAATAGAAAAGGATAGAAAAAAACCCAGCTGAGAAGCCGATTTTTTAATGAATCGTGCTGCCAGCTGGGTTTTTTATTTGGTACGAGTGGCGATACAGAACTTTTCAAAAAATCCCGTAATATCAATGGTTTCCGGGATTGCCGGATAGCAAATAACTTGTGTTAGACCCCCTTTTGGGCGGCTGTTTTTATGACAGCCGCCCTTTTTCTATCCTCAAATCAAGTGTGCGTTTTCGGGTGGGAAATCCCCTGTTTTTTCGCCTGTGGGCGGCGCAAATGAAGCCGCCCATATCCTTTCTCTCATGGGAGGCCGGGCGGCGATACAGGGGCGCAAACCCGCCGAAACGAACACTTTTCAAAACCGAAGGAAGGAGGTATCCAACATGGCGGTATTCCGCATTGAGAAAACCCGCGACTACACGGTGA
>CALWJF010000100.1 GCA_944380935.1 uncultured Clostridia bacterium | reverse complement strand
TGGGAGCACGATAAACCCCATATTTTGCAATTCTTTTGCTGTCCGCTCACGAGTTACGATAATTTTATCACAGGCGCTGCGGTAATAGTTCGGATCTTCTATCGCCGCAGTGCCGCAAATAAGTGTGAGACGGTTAATACTATAGGGATTGGTTGAAAATTTGATTTTTTCCAAATCACGGATTATTTCCGGGCTCGAAAATGCGAATCCAAGACGTGCCCCGGCAAGGGAACGGGATTTGGAATAAGTCATTACTACCAGCAGATTATCGTACTTTTCCAACAAAGGAAGACAGCTTTCCGCACCAAAATCAATATAGGCTTCGTCGATCAGAACCAAGTTATTTGGGTTTTCTCGTAAAATGCTTTCAATTTGGGCAGGCGTCAAGGCAAGGCCTGTGGGCGCATTGGGATTGGCAATTGCGATCATGCCTTCACAATGAAAATAATCTGAAGGTTGAATGGTGAAATCGGGTGCAAGCGGAATTTTGACTGCTTCTAATCCATGAAGACGTGCAAAAACCTCATAAAACCCATAACTGATTTCTGGGAAGTAAACGCGTCCGGATTGTGAAAATGCCATAAAAGCAAAATTTAAAATATCATCGGAACCGTTGGAGACAAACACCTGCTGTGGCGTACAGGAATATACCCGAGCAAGTGCGCTTTTTAAAGTTTTACAATCGGGATCAGAGTATAAACGTAGGGCGGCAAGTTCCTCATATCCTACTGCTTTACATACGGAAGGGCAAGGAGGATAAGGGGATTCATTGGTATTCAACTTAATATATTGACGATCTTGCGGTTGTTCGCCTGGGACATATTCATCAAGCGCGCGATAGCGCGCAGTCATAAAACGGCTCATTGTTTTTCCCTCTCACGGGCCAACGCACTGCGCGCATGCCCCTCCAAGCCCTCTGCACGTGCCATACGGGCGATGTCTGCGCTGACCTCAGCAAGCGCTTTTGGAGTATAATAGGTAAACTGCATTTTTTTGACAAAATCATCAACCGATAAAGGGCTGGAAAACCGGGCGGTTCCGGATGTTGGTAAAGTATGATTCGGCCCCGCAAAATAGTCGCCCAAAGCTTCCGGACAGCTGCGCCCAAGGAAAACCGATCCGGCGTTTTTTATCTGATCCAGCCAGTCAAAGGGCTTATCCAGGCAGAGTTCAAGATGCTCAGGAGCCAGTTCATTAGAAACATGGATGGCGGTTTGAATATCGGGAACTACGATGATTTTTCCATTTGTTTCGATTGACGTTTGTGCAATTTCACGGCGCGGAAGTATGGCCAATTGCTTTTCCAGCTCCGGAACCACAGCTTCTGCCAAATCAGGGGAGTTCGTAATAAGAACAGCGCTTGCATTTTTATCATGTTCAGCTTGCGACAACAGATCAGCCGCAACACAGACCGGATCTGATTCGGCGTCGGCAATAATGAGGATTTCACTTGGGCCGGCAATCATATCGATAGCAACTTGCCCAAATACCTGCCGTTTTGCTTCTGCAACAAATGCATTTCCTGGTCCCACAATTTTGTCAACGCGCGGTATGCTTTCTGTGCCAAATGCAGCAGCGGCAATCGCCTGTGCGCCGCCAATGGTGAAAATACGATCGGCGCCAGCAATTTTGGCAGCGGCGGCAATCGCCGGATTCAGCCCTGCCTGGGAAGGTGGGGTTAAGATCAGGATTTCCCGGACTCCGGCAAGTTTTGCGGGTATAATGTTCATTAAGAGGGTAGAAGAAAGCGGTGCTGTACCGCCGGGCACGTAAATCGCGACACGATCAATGGGAAGGACTTTTTGCCCCAGTACTACGCCGGGCTTATCGTTGAGAATATAATTCGTACGAATTTGTCGAGCGTGATAGGCGCGGATATTTTCTACAGCTTTTTCCATTGAAACAATTAACTGCTTGTCAGCTTTAGCATAGGCTGCATCAATTTCTTTGGGCTGTAGTTCTAAGTGGTCGAGACGAATACCGTCGAATGCCTCTGTATAACGAATAACAGCATCGTCTCCATTATTTCGAACGTCAGCTATAATCCCTGCAACCCGTGCAGAAATATTAGCTTTTTCTTCTTTTCTAGTCAGTATGCCGGAACTTTCCAGCTCATTATATTGATAAATCCGGATCATAAAATTCTCCATTATTCTTTGTCAAGCATTTGCAATAAGGATGATAAAAGTTTTTCAATTGCTTCATTTTTAAACTTAAAGCTTGCTTTATTGGCAATTAATCGCGCACTAATTGGTAAAATTTCCGCAAACACTTTTAAATTGTTTTCTCGTAAAGTTGTCCCGGTTTCTACAATATCTACGATTACATCAGATAGTCCCAGAATTGGGGCAATTTCAATAGAACCGTTTAGATGAATAATTTCAATATCACGACTCAAGGACGCATAGTATTGAGAAGCAATATGCGGAAACTTTGTTGCCACTCGCAGGGTACGTTCTGTAGGATCTCGGAAATCATTTTTTGCCGCGACTGCCATACGGCATTGGCCAATACCAAGATCCAGCAGTTCATAAAGATCAGGCGTATACTCTAACAAAATATCCCGACCAGCAACCCCAATATCTGCTGCACCCCGTTCCACATAAACTGCAACATCGGATGGTTTTGCCCAAAAATATCGTACGCCAGTTTCTTCGTTTTCAAAAATCAACCGGCGCCCAGGTTCCAAAATAGAAGGACAGGCAAATCCCGCTTCTGCAAAACGTGCATAGACGCGATCCCCTAATCGACCTTTTGGCAATGCTATATTCAAATAATCGTTCATTTGGCACCTCCTGTGCGCAGATCCACAACAATGCCTGCTTGTATTTTATCAGGCATTGTTCGTACAGACAAGAGTTTTTTCCCATTTTGCGTATGCTTTTCTACTTCGTCGACTATCTGTACAAGAGGTGTTTCTCTATCATAAAGGATCAATACGTCTACATCGGTAGTACATGGCGCAGGTGAAAGCTGATCAAGCGCGTCTAAGTAAACCGCAAAGCCAATTGCACGTGCTTGTTTCCCCATTTTTCGTACCAATCGGTCATATTGTCCACCGGAAAGCACTTGGGTAGAAATACCTTTAATAAAGCCTTGAAAGACCAGCCCATTGTAATAGTTTAAGTCGTTAACC
>CALWJF010000099.1 GCA_944380935.1 uncultured Clostridia bacterium | reverse complement strand
GGATCGGTGCTGCCGCCGCCGGAAAGGAACCGTTTGTAGTCAGCAACTGCCGGGGCGCCCTTCTCAAGGATGCGGGATGCGATGGCAACGGCGGCAGAAAAGCCGGTGGCATATTGGAATACGTAATAATTATAGAAGAAATGGGGAATACGCGCCCATTCCAATGCGATTGCGTCGTCGGATACCATCTCCGGTCCGAAATACAGCTTGTTGAGCGCATGATATTTTTCGCTGAGCATATCAGCGGTCAGCGTTTCTCCCTGTTCGGACATACGCCCCATCATCTGTTCAAATTCTGCAAACATGGTCTGCCGGTAGACTGTCCCTTTGAACTGGTCAAGGAAATGGTTGATCAGATATGCACGGGAGCGCCGGTCGGTGGTTTTGCCCAACAGGTGGCGCATCAACAGGATTTCGTTGCAGGTTGAAGCAACTTCCGCGACAAAAATGACATAGTTGGCAGTACAGACGGGTTGATTTTTAACACTGAGATAACTGTGCAGGGCATGCCCCATTTCATGTGCAAGCGTAAACATGCTGTCAAGATTATTTTTAAAATTGAGCAGCACATAAGGGTGCGGCCTTCCGCCGGCAGAATATGCGCCGGAACGTTTGCCGACATTTTCATAAACATCAATCCAGCGGTTTTCAAAACCCTCCCGCAGCATGGAAAGGTAATCATCGCCCAATACGGACAAGGCTTCTAAAACCGTCTGCTTCGCCTGTGCAAAGGATACAGATTCTGCAGCGTCGGCGACGATGGGGGTATATACGTCGTACATATGCAGCGTCTCAACCCCCAGCATCTTTTTGCGCAGCGCAACATAGCGGTACATTTTATCCAGATTATCATGTACGGCATGGATCAGGTTGTCATAGACCGAGACGGGAACCTCATTGCGGTCAAGCGCTGCTTCAAGGGTGTTTTCATAGTTGCGTGCTTTGGCAAAGAAACGAAGCTGCTTAAACTGTGCGTCCAGAGTCATGGCAATAGTGTTTTTGTATTCGCCGAGACGATTGTAATAGGTTTCAAAGACACGGCGACGGAAATCGGCATCCGGGCTTTCCAGAAGCGGAACAAAAGATCCGTTGGTCAGCGGATGTTCGACGCCCTGTGCGTCGGGGACGGAAGGGAAACGCAATTCGGCATTGCGGAAAATACTGCCGATGTTATCCGGGGCATCTGCCATCTCCCCGGCTGCGGCAAGAAGGGTTTCACATTCCTGGGAACGAATATGCGCAGCGCGCCGGCGGATTTTGTAGAGCGTGCGGCGGTAGGTCTCCAGTTCCGGTTCTTCGCGGTAAAAGGCTTCCAGGGTCTGATCGGGAATGGCCATGATTTCCGGCGTTGCGAATGCCGATGCACTGGAAAGTGCAACGGAAACGCTTCCGGCTTTTCCGCAAAGATCCTGATAATAACTCTTACCGGTATCTTCATCGCCTTTCCGGCTTGCATAATTATATAGACGGTGCAGGCGCAGGCCGGTTTCCTCTTCCATGCGCAGATAATTCAGTAAATTCTGCGCACTGCGTCCGAGGGTTCCGGAAAAATCGGAAATACTTTGGGGCAGATTGCGTAATGCTTCATATTCGGCGAGCCATGCTGTATCATTTGGGAATAAATCGGCTGTATTCCAGGTATAGGCTTCGTCAACCTCGTTGCGGTTGGGAATGCGGTGGTTGCTGTCCATAGTTTACCTCCTGAATTTCTGTGAGACTTGGAGCAGCGCGGGGTTAAACAACGCGCGCTCCGTTGATCATAACGCCTTGAATCGTTGTGCTGCTGACCATCGGATCTCCGTCGGCCAGGACAAGATCCGCATCTTTTCCGATCTCAATGGAACCGACCCGGTTTTCAATGCCCAGATGGCGGGCGGGGTTGATCGTAATTGCCTGCAATGCTGCAAAGGGGTCCATCCCGGCTTTTACGGCGAGCCCGGCGCACAGGGGCAGGTACTGCTGCGGAATCACCGGCGCGTCGGTGATGATGCTGACGGACAATCCTGCCCGCGCAAGGATGCCGGGTGTTTCAAACGTTTTGTTGACAAGTTCAATCTTGGAGGCGTCCGTCAGAGTCGGCCCGACAGCGACCGGCCAGCCAGCCCGGACCAGTTCATTGACAATCAGATGCCCTTCCGTGCAATGCTCAAGCGTAAGTTTTACGCCGAATTCTTTGGCAATGCGGATGGCGGTACAAATATCGTCGGCACGATGGGCATGCGCCTTAAGCGGGATTTCGCCGCGCAGTACCGGGATCAGCGCTTCCATCTTCATATCAAAGCGCGGGCGCTTGGCGATATCATCCCCGGCGGCTTCGCAGCGCAGCATGTAGTCGCGTGCAAGGAAAAGCATCTCGCGCAGTTTCGCTGCGGTTGTCATCCGTGCGGAATCTCCCTTGTCACGGTAGCAGCGCTTTGGATTTTCCCCGAATGCGCATTTCATGGCTACGCTTTCACGGATCACCATATCATCCACGCAGGTTCCATAGGTTTTGACTGCGATAAACGTACCGCCCAATACATTGGCGCTGCCGGGTCCGGTTCCGACTGTGGTTATACCCCCGGCCAAAGCCATGGGGATCGCGGCATCCTGCGGATTAAAACTGTCGATGGCGCGCAGATGCGCGGCGACAATGTCTCCCATTTCGTTAAAATCATGGCCTTCAGATCCCATGCCGTAGTTATCCAAGCCCAGGTGGCTGTGTGCGTCGATAAACCCGGGGTATACGGAAAGGCCGGCAGCATTAAAAACTTCCTCCCCATCGGCAGGATGCAGCTGCGGCGCAATTTCGGCAATTTTCCCGTCCCGGATGCGAATGTCGGCGCAATAGGGCTGTGGATGTACAGCGTCCTGTATGTTTGCATTCTGGATAATCATAAGCACGTCTCCTTTGTATTCGACTGAAGTTAGCGTTATCATCGGGTTCATGGAAATCCATAACAGACTGATAGAACCGGTTGTTTGGCAGATATATTTTAAGGATGCCTACGTTGCAGTTGATATATTTTCTAAATTGGATGTCAGGATCTGTCCGATTTTCTTTTATTGTATCAGCTTTTTTGAAAAAAGAGAATATGCATACCAAAATATTTTAACTTTATCCTCAGATCCGACAAACATTTGAAAAACAGCGGCATCGTTCTATCCGATATTTTTTAGATTTGGTATCATCCAGAAAGCAGGATATATAAGGTGGGTATAAACAAAGGGAGATATTGCATATAAAAAATACAAACCTTGCAGAATCTTGAAAGCCATGAATCGCGCCAACTGTGTTTGGAAATTTATGAATCCTATAAAAACCACAGAAAACCTGTTCAAAATACGGTTTTTTTTAAAATATGATATTTATCCGCAAATTTCTTGACAAAGCAAATTACTTGGTTTACAATAAATCTTATCTGTCGAAGAATGCATGAAACAAATTCGCTTTTGGCAAATTTTCATAAATCGGTTTGCTGTAAAAGGCATGTTTCCCATCAAATCTACAGTGTGCGGTGATGGATGCGCTGTAAAGAATGCGGTTGAGTCATAACACAGCTGTATATAGACACCGGGATGTAGAGAAAAAGTGCGGATGGTAGCCTTATATCGATGTAAATATATCGATATGCAACTTTCACATTTGCTTTTTATGTCGGAAACCGTTAAAATAAACGCAGAAAGTAAGCCTAGGAAAAGGAAGAGGAGACTATGAGTAAAATTACCATCATCGGCGCGGGAAACGTAGGCGCGACCATTGCCTATACCATGACCGTGACCGGAATTGCATCCGAAATTGTGTTGATTGATATCAACAACGAGAAGGCCCTTGGCGAAGCGTTGGACATCCGTCAGGGAACGCCTTACTGCCCGCCATGTTCCATTTATGCCGGCAGCTACCGCAACGCGGAAAATTCCGATATCGTCGTGCTGACTTCCGGCGTCGCGCGCAAACCCGGCCAGTCCCGTCTTGACCTTGCGCAGACCAACGTGAATATCGTAAAGAGCATTATTCCGGAAATTGTGCGCTATGCTCCGGACGCAATGTATGTTATTGTTGCCAATCCGGTCGATATTCTGACCTATACCTTCTGTAAATGTTCCGGTATCCCGGAGAACCGCATTGTCGGTTCCGGTACAATTCTGGATACTGCACGTCTGCGCGCCCGTGTGGCAGAGTACTATAACATTAACCAGTCGAATGTTCACGCCTATGTTATGGGTGAACATGGGGATTCCTCCTTTGTGCCCTGGTCGCTTGCCAACATATCCAGTGTGCCGATCGATCAGTATCATTCGTCTATTTCCAACATGGAAGGTCTGTTCCCGGCATTGGATTTTGCGGATATTGAGAATTATGTCCGTAAATCCGGCGGACGCGTTATTGCGCGCAAAGGCGCTACGTTCTATGCGGTTTCTGTCGGCGTTTGCCATCTGTGCAAAGCGTTGTTGGGCAGCGTAGGAACCAATTTGACCATTTCCACCATGATGCATGGGGAATATGGGGTCGATGATGTATGTTTAAGCGTAATCAATGTGGTGAATAAGGAAGGCATTTTGGGCAAGATTCTGGCGCCGATGACCGACGCGGAGCTTGCACAGCTGCAGAAGAGCGCCAATACGCTGAAGGATGTCATCCGCGATCTTGATATTTAAAAACCATTTTCCGGTTTTGGGATGGTTCAGGGAATAGCAGAAAAAGAAGTTGCCCGAGGCTGGTTTTGAACCGGCCCCGGGCAGGTAAAAATTGCCCCGGCGGAGAGGCCTTTCTGCTGGAATAGAAGAAGGAGAAAAAGATGGAATATCGTATAGAACATGACTCGATGGGGGAAATGAAAGTCCCGGCAGACCGGTATTGGGCAGCACAGACCCAGCGCAGCCATGAAAATTTTGAAATCGGCGTGGATATTGAAACGATGCCTCGTGAGATTACCCATGCGTTCGGGATTTTGAAGAAAGCGGCCGCATTGGCCAACCATGCATTAAAACCGGAGAAGATGACCGAAGAAAAGCTGTCTGCGATTTGTGCAGCATGCGATGAAGTGATTTCCGGAAAACTCAACAGCCATTTCCCGTTGGTTGTTTGGCAGACCGGTTCCGGTACACAGTCCAATATGAATGCCAACGAAGTTGTTGCCAATCGTGGGAATGAAATTGCCGGGAAGAAGCTGCTTCACCCCAACGACGATATCAATATGAGCCAGTCCTCGAACGATACGTTCCCGACGGCCATGCATATTTCTGCGGTGATCGCTATTGAAGATAAGCTGATTCCCGCAGCGCAAACCCTGATTGCGACCTTCCGCCGCCTGGAAGCGGAAAATGAAGGAATCGTCAAGTCCGGCCGCACCCACCTTCAGGATGCGACGCCGATTACGTTTTCCCAGGAAATTTCCGGCTGGCGTTCGTCCTTGGAACGCGATGTCGAGTTGCTGAAGCTTGCAGTGAAACCGCTGTATGAGCTTGCCCTCGGCGGAACCGCCGTTGGTACCGGCCTGAATGCGCCGAAAGGCTTTGATACGCTTGTGGCTGAGAAAGTCGCTGAGCTGACCGGAAAGCCTTTTGTCACCGCTCCAAATAAATTCCATGCGCTGACGTCCAAGGACGAATTGGTTTTCGCCCATGGTGCGATCAAGGCAATGGCTGCCGATATGATGAAAATTGCCAACGATGTGCGTTGGCTGGCATCCGGCCCCCGCGATGGTTTGGGCGAGATCCATATTCCGGAGAACGAACCCGGGTCCTCCATTATGCCCGGTAAGGTCAATCCGACCCAGTGCGAGGCGGTGACCATGGTTGCGGTGCAGGTGATGGGCAATGATGTTGCGGTTGGAATCGCTGCGAGCCAGGGCAACTTTGAACTGAATGTTTTTATGCCGGTGTGCATTTATAATTTCCTGCAGTCGGCGCGGCTTTTGGCCGAAGCGATTGTATCGTTTAATAAAAATTGCGCTGTGGGTATTACTGCCAACCGCGAGAAGATGCATCACAACCTGCATAATTCACTGATGCTGGTTACGGCGCTGAATCCGTATATCGGCTATGAAAATGCTGCGAAGACAGCGAAAAAAGCATTTAAAGATAATATTTCCTTGAAAGAAGCCTGCGTCGAGCTCGGTTTCCTGACCGCGGAGAAATTCGACGAGGTATTCCATCCGGAACAGATGGTTTAACCGGGATAAAGGAGGAAACCGTGCAAATGAAAGTCAGTTACTTTCCTGGCTGTACGTTAAAGACCAAAGCTAAGGACTTAGACCGCTATGCCCGTGAAAGCGCAGCCGCGCTCGGCGTGGAGCTTGCGGAGATTGAAGCTTGGCAGTGCTGCGGGGGCGTATTCTCGATGGCAACGGATGAAATCGCTTCCAAACTTTCCTGTGTGCGCGCCCTTGCCGACGCGGCAAAACAGGGCCAGCCGCTTGTCTCTGTCTGCTCCGCCTGTCATAATGTGCTGAAGCAGACCAACCATGCCATGCAGACCGATGAAACTTTTGCTTCACGGGTAAACAATTACATTGCACCCGACGCGCCGTATCACGGTCAGACGAAGGTTCTGCATTTTCTGGAACTGCTGCGCGATGAAATCGGTTGGGATGCTGTGCGCGCAGCTGTGAAAAAACCGTTGACCGGGAAAAAAGTCGGCGCTTATTATGGCTGTCTGCTTTTGCGCCCATCGAAGACGATGGCGATGGACGATCCGGAAAACCCCAAAATTATAGAAGATTTTATTCGCGCCATCGGTGCTGAACCGGTCATCTACCCTTACCGAAACGAGTGCTGCGGCGGCTATGTGACGATTGAGGATGCAGCGCTTTCGAAGAAAAAGAGTATGCAGGTTCTGGACAGCGCGCAGGGGGCCGGAGCTGAACTGCTGGTGACGGCATGTCCGCTGTGCCGCTACAATCTGGATAAAAATGGGGAAGGGAAGCTGCCGGTCGTCTACTTTACCGAGCTTCTTGCCGAAGCCCTCGGTCTGAAGGAGGACTAATTCATGACAAAGAATGAACGCATGAAGGAACAGATCCTTCGTACCAGCGGCGTCAACCCGCTCAAATGCATGCGCTGCGGCAAGTGCTCCGGGACCTGTCCGTCTTATGATGAGATGGAATACCATCCGCATCAATTTGTCTATATGGTTGAGACCGGTGATATTGAGCCGTTGCTTGCTTCGAAGTCTTTATATAAATGTCTGTCCTGTTTTGCTTGCGTAGACCGCTGCCCGCGGTCGGTGGAACCGGCAAAACTTGTCGAGGCGCTGCGTTTGATGGTGATCCGGCAGCAGGGCGCCAATCACTTTAAAGCTGACGATATTCCTGCGCTGGTGGATGAGGAAATCCCTCAGCAGCTGCTTGTCAGCGCATTGCGCAAATACAGTAAGTAAGGAGAAACGCAAAGATGCAGAGAATCGGAGTGTTTGTCTGTTGGTGTGGAAGCAATATTGCCGGTACAGTCGATGTTGAAGCGGTTTCCGAAGCATTGAAAAAGGAACCGGGCGTTGTTTTTTCTACCAACTATCAATATATGTGTTCTCAGGCGGGCCAGGACATTATCAAAAATGCCATAGCTGAGCATAAGCTTTCCGGTATCGTCGTGTGCTCGTGTTCCCCGCGTATGCATGAGACGACGTTCCGCAAAACGGCCGCCGCCGCAGGCTTAAACCCCTATATGGTTGAAATCGCCAATATCCGCGAACAGTGTTCCTGGGTACATAAGGATAAGCTGACCGGTACGGAAAAGGCGATTATCCTCGGCCGTACGGCCATCGCCAAGGTCAATCTGAACGCGCCGCTGACGCCGGGAGAAAGCCCGGTTACCAAACGGGCGCTGGTTATTGGCGGCGGTATCGCCGGTATTCAAACGGCATTGGATATTGCCGATGCCGGATTCGAGGTCGATATTGTAGAAAAACAGCCCACCATCGGCGGAAAGATGGCGCAGCTGGATAAAACCTTCCCGACGCTGGACTGCGCCGCCTGTATCCTGACCCCCAAAATGGTGGATGTGGCGCAGCATGAAAAGATCCGGATTTTCTCTTACAGCGAGGTTGAGAGCGTGTCTGGGTTTGTCGGGAACTTTACGGTGAATATTAAGAAAAAGGCGCGCTATGTCAAAGAGGATGTCTGTACCGGCTGCGGTCTGTGTACGGAAAAATGCCCCCAGAAAAATGTTCCCAATGAGTTTAACCTTGGTATGGACAACCGCCGCGCCATTTATATCCCCTTTGCCCAGGCGGTCCCGAAGGTGGCGACCATCGATCCGCGTTATTGTACGATGCTCAAAACCGGAAAGTGCGGCGTCTGTTCCAAGGTCTGCACTGCCGGTGCCATTGATTACAAGGCAAAGGATGAATATATTGAGGAAAAATACGGCGCCATTGTTGTGGCAACGGGCTATAATCCTATCTCGATGGAGAAATTTGACGAATTTGCGTATAGTCAGTCGAAAGATGTCATTACTTCGCTGGAATTTGAGCGCCTGACCAACGCTGCCGGTCCGACGGCCGGCGTACTGCTGCGTCCGTCTGATCATAAGCACCCGAAAACCATTGTTTTCGTCCAGTGCGTTGGTTCCCGCTGCTCCGGCGCGGAAAAGGGCAAGGAATATTGCTCCAAGATCTGCTGTATGTATACGGCAAAGCATGCCATGCTGACCCGCGATAAATATCCGGACACAGACGTCTACGTGTTCTATATTGACGTGCGTACGCCGGGGAAGGCGTTTGATGAGTTCTACCGCCGCGCTGTGGAAGAGTACGGCGTGCATTATATCAAGGGTATGGTCGGTAAGGTCAGCCCGCAGGGCGATAAGCTGATGGTGCAGGCGTCCGACCTGCTGGCAAACAAGCAGCTGCACATTGAAGCGGATCTTGTGGTGCTTGCCGCAGCCATCGAGCCGGACGCATCCGCCCGGCCGCTTGCGACGATGCTGACCGCCTCCATGGATACCAATGATTTCTTTACCGAAGCGCACCCGAAGCTTCGTCCGGTGGAAAGTCCGACGGCGGGCGTTTTCCTTTCCGGTACCTGCCAGGGCCCGAAGGATATTCCGGAAACCGTTTCCCAGGCCGGTGCTGCCGCTGCAAAGGTAATCGGGCTGCTTGCTAAGGATAAATTGACCGGAAACCCCTGTGTTGCACACTCGAATGAGCTGATGTGCAACGGTTGTTCTTCGTGTGAGCGTGTCTGCCCCTACGGTGCAATTACGTATGAGGATAAGGAATTCCGTATGCCTGACCGTACGACGCGGATGCGCCGTGTGGCAAAGGTCAACGAAGCGGTCTGCCAGGGCTGCGGCGCCTGTACGGTTGCTTGTCCGTCCGGTGCGATGGATCTGAAGGGCTTTGCCAGCGCTCAAATCATGGCGGAGGTGGATGCGATATGCAAGTAACCGAATATAAGCCGAAAATTGTTGCTTTTTGCTGCAACTGGTGTTCCTATGCCGGCGCCGATCTGGCCGGAAACAACCGCCTCGCGTATCCTGCTGAGGTGAAAATCATCCGTGTACCCTGCTCCTGCCGTGTAAACCCGATGTTCATTCTGCGCGCGTTCCAGCGCGGTGCGGACGGCGTAATCATCTGCGGCTGCCATCCCGGCGACTGCCATTACACTTCCGGAAACTACTATACCCGCCGCCGCATGGCGCTGCTGTTCTCGATGCTCAACTACCTTGGTATTGAAAAGGAACGCACCCGCGTGGAATGGGTTTCCGCTGCCGAGGGCGCAAAGTTTGCTGCGACGATGAATGATTTTGTGCAGACGGTTGCCGCATTGGGTGAGAACAAGAGACTGGAGGATTTACGATGCAAGCTTTGACGCGTGAAGTGCTGCTTGACAGGGCGAAAGCGCTGTTTGCCGACGGCACGGTAGACCGTGCCTATGGCTGGAAGCGCGGTGAGTTCGATTATGACGTAACCCCCGGCCTGTTCCGCAGCGTGGAGGAAATGGAAAAGGAATTTGTGTTTGACGATTTCTGCGGTGCGAACTTTTCCAAATACTTAGTAGAAGAAACCCGCAAGGGCGAAGGGAAAATTCTGGTTTTCTTGAAACCGTGTGATACTTATTCGTTTAACCAGCTTTTGACCGAGCATCGCTTTGACCGGGAAAAAGTATATGCCGTCGGAATCCCCTGCGAAGGAATGGCCGATGTGACCAAGCTCAAGGCGGAAGCGGCGGAAGGCATCCGCTCCATTACTGCCGAAAAGGAAGGGTTTGTTGTACATACCCTGTATGACGGCGATAAGACCGTTCCCCGTACAGAAGGCCTTTCCGAGCGCTGCCTGGTCTGCAAGTCCAAAAAGCATGTCGCATATGATGAGCTGCTGGGCGAGGACGGCGAGGTGGCGGACAGCGCGCGTTTTGATGAGGTCGCGCGGCTGGAAGCGATGAATGCGGACGAACGCTTCGCATTCTGGCAGCGTGAACTGTCCCGCTGCATCCGCTGCAATGCCTGCCGCGACGTATGTCCGGCCTGTACCTGTGAAACCTGCGTCTTTAACAATCCGAATTCCGGTGTGGAATCCAAAGCGCCGGTTACCAGTTTTGAAGAGCAGATGTTCCATATTATCCGCGCGTTCCATGTTGCCGGACGCTGTACCGACTGCGGGGAATGTTCCCGCGTCTGCCCGCAGCATATCCCGCTGCATTTGCTGAACCGCAAGTTTATTAAAGATATCAATGCCTTCTACGGCGAGTATCAGGCCGGCGCCGAGGTTGGAAGCCGCGCTCCGCTGGTTAATTATACAACCGCCGATCTCGAACCCGGCGAGGCCGTACAAAGGGGGAATGAGCATGCGTAAAATTGCAGTTGCGAAGCTTGATGCGCTTTTCGCCGCGATGGCAAAAACCCATACGGTTTACCTCCCTGCCGACGGCGCCGACGGACGTGCGCAGTATACCCGGTGGGAAGCTGGCGTTGTGTATTCGACCGCGCTCAATACGGTGCGCAGTGCCAAGGACTTCTTTTTTCCGCAGACGGAAAACCTGATGGATTTCAAGATGGAAGGCAAATCCATTGAGCTGATTGATACCCGCGACGAGGGCGAGGATTTTATTGTGTTCGGCGTGCGTGCCTGTGATGTGCGCAGTTTTGATGTCCTGGACCGTGTGTTTTTAGCCGAACCGGTCGATTCCTACTATGCTGCGCGCCGTGCGCATGGCGTGATCTTCTCCATGGCCTGCACCCGTCCGGCGGAAACCTGTTTCTGCAAGACCTTCGGCATTGATGCGGCGGAACCCGCTGGGGATGTAGCCTGTTATATCGATGCAGATACCCTCTATCTTGATGCAAAAACGGAAAAAGGCGAGGCGGTTCTGGCGGCACTGGGACTGGAAGACAGCGACACGGCTGCCGTTGATGCGCAGAAAGCGCTGATTCGCGAACGTCTGGATGCACTTCCGCTGTCCGGTCTCTCCGCTGCGGCCTTCGGGGGCGATAAGCTCGACGAATATTTTGAACGCCCGGAGTGGAAGACGCTTTCGGAAACCTGCCTTGGCTGCGGTACCTGCACCTTTGTCTGTCCGACCTGCCAGTGCTATGATATCCGCGATTTTAAAACCAACACCGGCGTGCGCCGCTACCGCTGCTGGGATTCGTGTATGTATTCCGAATTTACCAAAATGTCGGCGGGACAGCCGCGCCTTACCCAGCTCGAACGCTTCCGTCAGCGCTTTATGCACAAGCTGGTCTATTATCCGGCCAACAACGACGGAATTTTCGGCTGTGTCGGCTGCGGACGCTGCCTGTCCAGATGTCCGATCTCGATGAATATTGTTAAGGTTATGAAAACGTTGGGAGGGAAGAACGTATGACTTACCGGCAGGAGCCTTTAATGCCGAAGATCGGCGTCGTCACCGATATCCGTATCGACACCCCCGACGTCAAGACGTTCCGCGTTGTTACGCCGGACGGCAAGAAGGCCTTTGAGCATAAGCCCGGCCAATGTGCGATGCTCTCGATCCCTGGGGTGGGAGAGGCGATGTTTTCGATTACGTCGTCCCCGACCAATACCGAATATATGGAGTTTTCCATCAAAAAGTGCGGCTGCCTGACCGACTGGCTCCATGCGATGGAACCCGGCCAGCAGATTACCATTCGCGGCCCATATGGCAACGGATTCCCGGTGGATACGGAATTTGTGGGGAAAAATATGCTGTTCATCGCCGGCGGTATCGGTCTTGCACCGCTGCGTTCGGTTATTAATTATGTTAGACATTACCGTGACCGTTACGGGAAGATTGATATTGTTTATGGTTCGCGTTCCAAGGATGATCTGGTAGACTATAACGAGATTATCCATGAGTGGGCGACGGATGCAGGCGTGTCCGTGCATCTGACAATTGACCGTGAGCAGGAAGGCTGGGACGGTCATGTTGGGTTTGTCCCCAATTATGTAAAAGAACTTGGTTTTGATACCGACAAAATTGCGATCCTGTGCGGCCCGCCGATTATGATTAAATTTACGCTGCAAGGGCTGATGGATCTTGGGTTTGACAAGACGCAGGTCTATACGACGCTGGAAATGCGTATGAAGTGCGGTATCGGCAAATGCGGACGCTGCAATGTCGCCAATAAGTACATCTGCAAGGACGGCCCCGTCTTCCGCTTCGACGCGCTGGATGAGCTGCCGGACGAGTATTAAAAAAGGAGCACCGAATTATGGAAGCAATGGTTAATATTTACCTGTTCGGCAAGCAGTATCAGGTTCCGGAGCATCTGACGATTATGTGCGCGATGGAGTATGCCGGATACCAGCTTGTACGCGGCTGCGGATGCCGCAATGGTTTCTGCGGCGCCTGCGCGACAATATACCGGATTAAGGGCGACCGGGAATTAAAGGTTTGCCTTGCCTGTCAGACCAAGGTGGAGAACGATATGTATATTGCAACCCTGCCGTTCTTCCCCCTGATTAAGCAGGTTTATGATATCAATACGGTTTCACCGTCGCAACAGATCATGATGCAGCTGTATCCGGAAATTTATGCCTGCATCGGCTGCAACGCCTGTACAAAAGCCTGCACGCAGGAACTCAACGTAATGCAGTATATCGCCTATGCCCAGCGCGGTGAATTTGAAAAGTGCGCCGAGGAAAGCTTTGACTGTGTGATGTGCGGCGTGTGTTCTTCGCGCTGCCCGGCCGGAATATCTCATCCGCAGGTCGCCATGCTTGCCCGCCGACTGTACGGGAAGTACCTGGCGCCCAAGAGCCAGCATCTGGAAGATCGTGTCCAGGAGATCAAGGATGGTACGTTTAATGAGCTGCTGGAAGCGCTGATGGGCAAGTCGGTTGAAGAAATGCAGGAACTGTACAATAACCGCGATATCGAAAAATAAGGAGGGGCGACGCCATGTATTCTGAGAAATTTACTGAATCCATCCGTAAGGTTGAGGCCGCCCGCGAGAAGAATATCGCGTATGAGCCGGCCCGTATGACGGCGAAGGAAAAAGAAGATCTCCTTGCCGCCTATCATCCCGACTATAAAAAGGAAGAATTTGAAATTTTGCGGATTGGTCCGAATAAGGGCGAGAAGGTTCCGCATGAACTGGCAGAGATGCTTCAGGCGCACAGCCGCATTAACCCAGCTGAGATTGACCTGTCAAAACCGGATTACGATGTAGATGTATTGGTAATCGGCGGTGGCGGTGCTGGTTCTTCCGCTGCCATTGAGGCAGATAACGCTGGGGCAAAGGTCATGATCGTGACCAAACTGCGCATCGGCGACGCAAATACCATGATGGCTGAAGGCGGTATCCAGGCTGCCGATAAGCCCAACGATTCCCCGGCAATTCATTTTATCGATGCATTCGGCGGTGGGCATTTTGCCGCGAAGCGCGAACTTCTGTATAAGCTGGTTACGGAAGCGCCGGAAGCCATTCAATGGCTCAATGCGCTGGGCGTTGAGTTTGACAAAGCTGAGGACGGAACGATGATTACCACGCACGGCGGCGGTACTTCACGCAAGCGCATGCATGCGGCAAAGGATTACTCCGGTGCGGAAATTATGCGTACGCTGCGCGATGAGGTGCTGAACCGTGAAATTCCGGTTGTTGACTTCACCGCAGCAATCGAGTTGATTTTAGATGAAAACGGCAATGCAGCGGGCGCTGTATTAATGAATATGGAGACCAAAGCATTGCTTGTTGCGCGTGCAAAGACGGTGATTATTGCTACAGGCGGTGCAGGCCGCATGCATTATCAGGGCTTCCCGACCTCTAACCACTATGGCGCAACCGCTGACGGCCTTGTCCTTGGCTACCGTGCAGGTGCGAAGCTTTTGTATGCCGATACGCTCCAGTACCATCCGACCGGCGCAGCCTATCCGGAGCAGATTTTCGGCGCACTGGTGACGGAAAAGGTTCGTTCTCTTGGCGCAAAGCTTGTTAATGCCGATGGCGAAGTGTTTATGCATCCGCTGGAAACCCGTGATGTTTCCGCGGCTTCGATCATCCGTGAGTGCACCACCCGCGGGGAAGGCGTGGACACCGGAAGCGGTAAAGGCGTCTGGCTTGACACGCCGATGATCGAGAAGATCGGCGGGGAAGGAACAATCATGGCCCGTATCCCGGCGATGTGGCGTATGTTTGCCAAGTACGGCATTGATATCCGCAAGGAGCCGATCCTTGTCTATCCGACGCTGCATTATCAGAATGGCGGCCTGGATATCACGCCGGACGGCATGACGACCAATATTGCCAATCTCTTTGTTGCGGGCGAAGCGGTTGGCGGTATCCATGGGCGCAACCGTTTGATGGGCAATTCTTTGCTGGATATTATAGTTTTTGGCCGCAGTGCAGGCCGCAACGCAGCAGCTCGTGCCAAAGACGTGGTTCCTGGAACGCCTACTCTTGAACATGTTACAAAGTTTGAAGCGGAACGCAGTGCTGCCGGGATTGAAGGAGACGCAGTCTCTCCGAAACTGTTGCCTACGTATACCCATCGTGACGGAAAGCTGTAAGAGGTTACCAGTATGAATCTATTTGGAGGCGTCTTACCTATAACCGGCATTACCTTTAT
>CALWJF010000098.1 GCA_944380935.1 uncultured Clostridia bacterium | reverse complement strand
TTGCCGTCACCATCATCGTGCGTGGATCGGCCAAAGCGCAAAGTGTAGAGGAATCTCAACAGGCAGCGGTTTTTCTGATTATTCCCATTATCCTGCTTGTGGTCGGGCAATTTTCCGGTGTTTTGCTTATGGGAATTTTGGGGGTATTGGGACTGGGCATACTTGCCTCTATACTTGCCTGGATACTTTTGCGGAGATCTATGGAACGGTTTACTTATGAAAGGATTTTACAGTAAAAGTAAGCTCGATACAGAATTGTATCGAGCTTACTTTTTCTTCTCTCTCTATTTCTCTGTTTTTTTATAGGCCAACCTATTCTAACAATGGCAACCAACCGGATTCAATAAACTTCGTTATAACAAGTTCCCCGTTTTCTCCCTAAAAACCTGAAATGTTAATCTTCGTTGCTTGATGCAACGGCCGGTTTTCAGTATAATGTATACGTTTGGAGGGAACAAAAAGGATGCTCTGCGATAATATAAAAAATTATAGAAAAGCAAAAGGTTGGTCTCAGGAAGAACTTGCAATCAAATTGAATGTGGTGAGGCAAACTATTTCAAAATGGGAAAAAGGATTATCCGTCCCGGATTCGGAAATGCTAATCCGTATGGCTGGTGAACTCAATATTTCTGTGGGCACGCTCTTAGGAGGGACTGAAAAACTTGAAGATAAATTTAAAGAAAATGTGGAACTAAAGGATATTGTTGCAAAATTGGAAGCACTCAATGCGCAATTTGCCAGACGTACAGAAAGACAGCGAAAGTTGTGGAGAATGTGGTTTATTTTTTTAGGGACACTTGTTATAGCAATTCTATTTTATAAATTAGCAGATCTTATATATTCTCAATTTGTGTTAGACAATATCTATTCAAATGCGTTGATTCTTGGAGGGTACGACGGTTTGACAAATATTTATATTCCGAGTTTTTCTTCTGAAATCGGTACACTACTTACAGTACTGCCTGTAGCAGCCCTATCCATCATAGGCATATATCAGACCCGCAGACAATAAGGGGAATACTATGATAAAACGCAGTTTATTTTTTGTTATATTACTCTTATTTCTCACCGGATGCAGCCACGTTTATGCTCCCGCGATTGAAGAATATAATTGGGTTATGACTTCTATACAAAGTACAAAAGCAAATGGGCAAATCCTCATATATGGAAAATATGAAGGTCCTATACCGGATAATATAGAACAAATAGACTTGATCTGCCAAGCAAAAAACGGTAATTTAAAATTAATTGACCAAACAAACAGCGAAACGCATATGGGAACCTATCAACTCAGCGAAATGAGTTTTCAATCTGCCTATTATAAAGTCATTATTGATGGAACACAGGGAATTGCTGTTGCTGCTATAACAAGTTATCATGATGGCAAACAGACGCCCACCTTGATTTTCAATTTTGATGAACGGACTTTCAACTTCTTTGCCGAATAAAAAAAGCGCCGTTTTAAAGGCGCTTTTTCTCATCTTCCTATTGCTTGGCAACCCTGTATGTATAATAAATATCAACTGGAATGGAAAGAATTAAAATGCTTATCGACCACAAGAAACAAGAAAACCCTTTTGTAAAACAACAAACCAGAATCATCAAAGATCCTGTTACTATAGATACTATCGCACCAAACTGCTGGCTTTTTTTCCATGTCGTTTCATTTTTCATACTCCACGCAGTTCTGAGTCCCATTACGGAATTCAATCGCATCTTTGGCATGATACTTCCAATCAGAATCATAAGCATTCCGGTTAAGATAAATACAAGCCGATAGATGTCCACAACTACAGAAGAAAGGTTTTCTACCTTGTTAAATGATGTATATAAAAAATACCCTGTCATCCCATTAAAAATCAGGAGGCACATAATCGCGATAGTAATACAAATTTTTTCATTATTTTTCCTCTGTTTTTCCTGTTTCGCAGAATATTTCGCAATGATTAACATAAAGGCGCCAAAAGCCACCGTAATCGCCGGAAAAATCATAGTCTCATATTTACTGCCCCATCGATTGACCTGGTTATCCATTCCATAGTGGACTGGGATTTGATCCGGAAGTAACTGCAACGCAACAAGTACCGCAACCAGAGGCAAAAACATTAAAAGGAAAAACAGCACTTTATATTTTTTCACATAAAATCTCCTTTTCAATCGTTGCGCATCTGTTGTTCTCTCAACCGCTCCACCTTTTTACGTAGGCGTACAGCATTCTCTTCAACAGATAGCGTGGGATTTTGAACAAAGCATTCGCAAGGCAGCTTCTCACATCTGCTACAGTTCATCATACTATTTTCGTTTACACAGCAGTTATAGACAGCACAACATGTCCAGTCCATATACTGTGCCCAGAAAACTTTCCCTTTCATCTTCCGGCAGCCTGGACATTGTGACGGATAGCAAGCGCATTGTACACATACTGCGCCACAGGGGGAAGGATTTACAACATCATCCTTCCAAAGCCACCATTTACATTTTTCCAAATCCGGGTTCTCCGTATTGACAAAATATTCCACTGCGCGAAGCAAATAAAGCTGACAACGGTCCAGCTGAAATCCCCGCAAATTGCTTTCCTGTGCATAAAGCAAATCCGCGCTTTTGCCTTTCAGTGACTCCACAGTGGTGTATCCCATTGCCCGCAAATCCTTTTCTGTCTGTTTTCCAACATTCGGGATTCTACTTAATTCACACATCCTGTTTCTTCTCCTTGTATTTTGGAAAAGATTATTTAACGGATTTGCGTTCAATCCGTCACTTAAACGTTATATCTATTTACCTGCAGCAATTGTACAGGGTCAATTTTTACATCATTCATACCGGAAAACTTGATGAAAATAATATTGCCGGCAGCAGTCATCTCCAACTGGATATCTGTATATTCCAACTAATCTGAATTTCCTTTACATTTGTCTTTTATTATATTGAAACGACGGCAGATTTTCAAGGCTTTCTGTCAACTTTGCTATATCTGCATAGGTTTTATCGAGAGTTTTTTGAATGCGCCGACTGCAAAAGAACGTGCTGGTATGTGGATATGAAACGGTCAGGCTCTCCGGGGTTAATTCCATCTTCCACAGTTTTTAATCTGTGATACAAGTTTCAATTTTCTGCATAGGGATTGTATAAATACAGTTGCGCTTGGCAGCTTCTTTTCTCCAGCAGACTTCAAATATAATTTTTCACAAGGTGAGACAACAAAAAAACTGAGATGCACAGAGAAAACAGCGTTTCATGCACCTAAGTTCCTATCCTTAGCGCATCCATCCATATCCCGTTGACTGCTTACAATACTGTGCAAAAGAATAACGACAACTTCTTCTGTATACCCTGCCGATCATACCAAAAGACAATTCTATAATTTTCATGCCTTCCATTCATTATGATCTCTACTTCTTTGGGTTGTATTTCTATAACAGTTTCAGCGGCAAAAACCAAAGAAATAAAAAATATATTCATCCACATTCCATTAAACAGAATAAGGCAGCTGTAAAAACAGCTGCCTTTTTACGATTTCCTGATGCAATACGAATTTCAATTCATTTGGGAAACCATGTTCTTCCTTCATCCAATACTTTGACACACATTGCATTATTGATTTATAACTTCAAATCAGCTAATAATTCTTCTTTTATCCCATCGGAAACATTGTCTTCTCTGGCAAATTCGCAAATTGTCTCGACATGATATGTAGACGGAAACAAATCGACACATGCAATTCGTTTGACACGATATCCTCGATTCTGGAATACCTCTATATCCCTTGCCAAGCTGGTTGGTTTACATGCAATATATACAATCCGCTCTGCGCCGAAACTAATTATTTTTTCCAGGGACCTGGGATGCACGCCATCTCGAGGAGGATCCAACATGATTAAATCCGGCTTTTCATCTAACAAATCCATAACTTTCAGCACATCCCCTGCCCAGAAAGTACAATTTTTTAAATGGTTCAATTCCGCATTCTCTCTGGCTGCCTGGACCGCCTCTTCTACAATTTCAACGCCTACAACTTTTCTGGACACCGGCGCAAGGATCTGCGCAATGGTTCCGGTTCCACTATACAGGTCAAACACCACCTTGTCTTGTGTGTCCCCGATATATGTTCTGGCTTTTTCATATAAAATTTCTGCACCTAAAGAATTGGTTTGAAAAAACGAAAAAGGCGTAATCTTAAATTGTAATCCCAGCAGTTCTTCATAAAACCAACCCTTACCATACAATACACGTGTTCCTTCATCTTTTACCGTGTCAGCAATATTGTCATTAACCGTATGAAGAATACCTACGATCTTCCCATCCAGTTGTAATGCCAAAAGCCGATTTTTCCAATCTTCCAACATGCTTTCTACCGCTGAATTTGCAATGGGGTTAGTCTCCTGATTTCCAGAAGCCGTAATCAGATCTATTAAAATCTCTCCTGTTTTTACCGCTTTTCGAACCAGTAAATGCCTAAAAAAACCAATATGCCGTTTTCTGTGATAATAAGGCATTGTGCTGTCTGAGGCTGTTTGCAATGTACACGTAAGAATTTGACGGTAATCCGCATCCACTATCTGGCAATTTGGGACGCTTATCACGTCATGAAAACTTCCCCGCTTATGCATACCAAGCGATATCGGACCATCTTTTATTTCATCACCAAAAGTAAACTCCATTTTATTGCGGTATCCGTAACGTACTGGGCTGGGACTGATTCCCTCCCAAATATAATCGCCAATTATCACACGATCCATCATTTCCCGGACCTGCTGCGATTTCATTTGCAATTGCTGATCGTAGGAAAGGTTTTGATACGTACAGCCTCCGCATAAACCAAAATGCGGGCAGGAAGATTCGACTTGCCCTGGTGCTTTTTCAATCACCTCCAACAGTCTTCCTTCTGCCTGTCCTTTTCGGACTTTTTGAATGGAAACACAAACTTTTTGTCCCGCAATAACATCTTTAACTATAACCCGTTTATCTTCACTTGGAATTTCTATAACACCTTTATTAGGGAAATTTATTTTTTTTACAATCCCTTCCACTATCTGGCCTTTTTTCATGCTTGCTCCTTTTTTTCATACCCAGAAACATTCTATTCCTCAATATTTTTTAACCGGTATTTTCCTTTAAAAAATATAAAAACAGGTTTGCAAAAAGTCAATGTATAATTGTTCTTCGCTCTAAAAATAATCAAGCAACGCACAATTTGGAAACCCAAACTATAAAAAATACCTTCGCAGCGTAGTAACGGGAGCGAAGGTATTTTGCATATGATGTTTGGAACCATCTGTTCCCTGGTGCAGATTACCCAAAACTTTTATTTATTTTCAGGCTTTTCTTCTTTTCCCTCTTCCTGCCGGTAACCACAGGCCTCGTCCAAACAACCAATCCATTTTTCGCCTTTATAGGAATGCCGGAACATAGTCTTTCCACATTTTGGACATTTATCCGCAAGCGGGACATCCCAGGTAATAAACTTGCATTCCGGAGCTTTTTCACAGCTATAAAATTTAAAACCTCGTTTGGAGCGGCGCTCTATGATACGCGCACCACAAACCGGGCAGTTTCCCTCGGTAAAACCATCCAGAGGCTTGATGTTTTTGCATTCCGGATACCCGGAACAGGCCAAAAATTTACCATATGTGCCCGTTTTAATCAACATCGGTTTTCCGCATTTTTCACAGATCTGATCCGAGACTTCATCCTGTGCTTTTTTCAGCGGACGGCGATTGGTGCAATCCGGATACCCCGTGCAAGCCAGATACTTACCAAAGCGGCCGGAGCGAATTTCCATCGGTTTTCCGCATTTTTCACAAATTTCATCCGAAGGCTCACCTGCAATCCGAACACGCTCGGTTGTCTGTTCCTCCGCCTTTTTCAGTTCATCCGCAAGACCGGCATAAAATTCGGCAAGCACCCCCTGCCAGCTATCTTTTCCATCCTCAACGCGATCCAATTTATCTTCCATTCCTGCGGTAAATTTGACGTCAACAATATCTTTAAAATTACCAACCATCAAATCCGTTACCGCTTCGCCCAATGGTGTAGGCTTTAGCGCTTTCTTATCCCGCTCAATATAATCGCGGTCAAGGATGGTAGAAATCGTAGGTGCATAGGTAGAAGGACGTCCGATTCCTTTTTCTTCCATTTCCTTTATTAATGACGCCTCATTAAATCGCGGTGGCGGCTGTGTAAAATGCTGTTCCGGTTTCAAGCTGTCAAGCGCCAATTTCTCACCCGCTTCAAGCCCGACCGGGACTGGTGCATCCTTTTTCTCTTCGTCCTCTTCTTTTTCGGGGTACAGCGCCATATACCCCTTAAACTTTACACTTTGACTGGACGCTTTAAACAGGTGCGCCCCATTCTCAATATCGGCAGAAATTGTAGAAAATACGGCCGGAGACATCTGGCTTGCAACAAAACGCTCCCATATTAATTTATACAGTTTATACTGTCCTGCATCCAAATCCGATTTGATTGCATCCGGCGTTATTGTAACATCCGAAGGGCGGATCGCCTCATGCGCATCCTGCGCACCGGATTTAGTCGTATAAACTGCTGCATTTTTCGGCAGATACTCCCCACCGTAATTGGCACCGATAAACTCACGCACAGCACTCACTGCTTCCGGTGCAATGCGGACTGAATCGGTACGCATATAGGTAATCAAACCCGTCAAACCTCGACCGGATAACTCTACGCCTTCATATAAGGTCTGGGCTATGGACATGGTACGCTTGGAAGGCATATTCAGGCGATGGGAAGCATCCTGCTGCAATGTTGAAGTCGTATATGGCGGATGTGCTTTTTGACGGCGTTCTCCACGTTTGACGGATTTTACCGTAAATTCTCCAGATTTAAGCACATCAATAAGTGCCTGTGTCTGTTCTTCACTCACAAGCTTTGTCTTTTTTCCATCTGTCCCATAATAATGGGCCATAAAGGGCCGTTTTGCATTTGCACGCAGAACATAGGCATCAAGCGACCAATATTCCTGTGGCTTAAAAGCACGAATTTCCCGTTCCCGATCTACCACCATACGGGTAACCACGCTTTGCACACGGCCTGCGGACAAGCCGCGCCGTACTTTTTTCCATAAAAACGGAGATATTTTATAACCAACAAGCCGATCCAGTGCCCGCCTTGCCTGCTGCGCATTGACAAGATTCAAATCAATACTGCGCGGATGGGCAATACCTTCACTTACGGCACGTTTGGTAATTTCGTTAAAGGTAACGCGATTTGCAGCAGTCTCATCCAAATCCAAAAGCTGTGCAAGATGCCAGGAAATTGCTTCTCCCTCACGATCCGGGTCTGTCGCAAGATAAACGGCATCGCTTTGTGCCGCACTCTCTTTTAAATCGTTTATAATATCTGCCTTGCCGTCAATGGGTACATATTGCATTTCAAAATCATGATCTATATCTACTCCCAGCTTCTTTTTCGGCAAGTCACGGATATGTCCCATGGAAGCTTTTACTTTATATCCACTACCCAAATACTTTGCAATGGTTTTCGCTTTCGCAGGCGATTCTACAATAACAAGGTTTTCCATTGTCCCCTCCTTGTTTTTTATCGAATATTATATTGCTTTCCAGGCATTGCACATATGATACCTTGTACTTCCAAAATTGTTAGCTCTGCCAATACCTGTGTCGCAGTCATGCCCGTATCTTCTACAATTGCATCAATATGAACATTGCCTGCAGCAATACTTTTTACAATTTTCTGAGCTGGAATAGAGAGCGAAGGCAAAACCTTACTATAGTGGGAACTGGCATCTTCGCCTGTTGGCTCCCCAATAGAAACATTCTGCGTATCTTGTTTTCTCTTGGAACCTGCCCGATAAACCGGTACAGGACTTGCAACCGAAGCATCTTTTAAAATAGCATCCTTTCCAGCAAAATTTAAACGTCG
>CALWJF010000097.1 GCA_944380935.1 uncultured Clostridia bacterium | reverse complement strand
AATACCGATTGCAAACAGCTTCCAGGTATTCCAAAATGCCATCCGGAAAGCGTCCGAACCTAACACATGCGCAAAGTTTTCCAGCCCAAATCCTCGACCGCTGTCATAAAACGCATAAAATACACTGACAAGCAACGGAAAAATATAAAATAACAGCAAGCATACAAAACTGGGCGCAACGAATGTCAGGCCCGTCAAGCTCAGCCGTCCATTCAAGGTTTTCGCAAAACGCTTCATAAACCGTCCTTATTCCGTTAGATACAGCTGCAGTTTTGCCACCATATTTGCATAACAGGTATCAAAACTATCCTCGCCATTGATGTAGGGCATAATCGATTCAACAATAATTTGATTTACATTGCCCGATATACTCCGGCATCCGCTCATATTCTCAAGCGCGTGCGTAAGCGCGGGTTCGACGTGCGTATACGCCGTCTTTCCAGGCGCCTGCGCGCCCATTAAATCCGGTACCTGTTCTATATATCTTTCGCAAACACTGCGGTTAATTGAATAAAAATAGTTGCTGTTGGCGCCCTGTTCCGCTACTTTCAAAGCAGGACCATCCATAACAGATCGGATAAACCGGTATGCAAGCTCCGGATGATTCGAATTTTTGTTGACTGCCATTTCCAGAACAGACTGTGCAATATATTCGTCCGCCTGTTCATAACGGGGCAGCATCAAAGCCTTTGCCGTGAAGTTTAAATCCCGTTCCATGACGGTAGCTGCCGACAGCATCATGTTTGCCGGATCAAACGTATACGCAAAAAAGGTCCCGCTCGCGATAATATCCTGTACGCCGGCAGCTTTCTGACTGATTTCATTTGCACGCACAAGCTCGTTGTACAACACGCGATAGGCGTCAGTCAGCTCGCGTACATTTTCCTGATCCAAATGCAGTGTTTTGGTCGCATAATCAATTCCCAGCAGCCCGCTATGATTCAAGCAGCTGCTATAGCTGAGATTATCCGTGAGCACAGAATATGCAAAATCGCTTGTACTGCCTGACAGGCGCTCTACTTCTTCCACAATACAGGCAAATAAATCCTTCATTGTGTACTCATAACCGGATAACTGCGCATAATCTCCTTGCGCAAGACGTTCCTCCGTCGTTATAATACCCGGCATTGTAAATCCGCAGCTGACGACATAACGCGAACCATCAAATACGCCGTATTCCCAAACCGGTGCATAGTAGTTGTCTGCGTTGAAGGTTTCATCCGCAGCAAAATAGTCGTCGAGCGCGAGGAAACGGCCGCTGTATGCCATACGCTGCATATCAATATTGCTCGTAAACGGACAATATAAAATTAAATCTGGTCCGCCGCCGGCAGGCAGCTCGGTATTAAGCCGCATTTCCAGTTCTTCCGCTGTCTGAAACAGCTCCACATGCACAGTGACATCATCATTGTGTTTTTCAAAATTTTCGGCTGCGGTTTTCCACCACAGTTCCGAGTCAAGCGCATAGATTGTCAGCTCTCCTTCTGCGTTTACAGCATCACCGGCATTCCGGTCCCCGTCCCGGGCGGGTGAGCAGCCGGAAAACAGCATACAAACTATCAGAAGCGCCAGAAATACGGATATGCCTTTCTTCATGTAGACCCTTCCTTTCATCGTCTTAAGTATCATCTACTCCTGTTTTTAACTCACACTCCATCTTTTGAAACAAACGCTTTGCAATTCTTTAAAATAATTTTAATATATTTCCTATCATAAAGAAATATAAGAATGTGCTAATATATATATATATATATATATATAATTTGTGTAAATTGCACGATATTTTTTAGAAAATTAGATATGGAATACATTAAGCGGCGTCAAAATATGCGCAATCTCGTTAACGTTTCACAAAGCAGGACTTCTCTACCCCTGTCAAGTTTATAATTTGTTATAATAATACGGAAACGACCCCCAATATGGTGTTTGCTTTACACCACATTGGGGGTTCGACAAAACCTCAACCAAGAATTCAATCTATTTGTACCGGCCGAATTTTATAATGTTCTTCCCCGTTCTCACCCGACTCCATCAGCTTAATATTCGTATGGTAGCACATTTGAAACAGGCGGGTCATACGAGTGACAAAAATAAATTTTGCGGAAAGTTTGGGAAAAACTTTTAAAATCTCAAACATACCTTCGGAACCTTCTGCATAGGATGTAGTTTGGAATGTCTCATTAAATAAAACCAGCGAATGTGGCTGGATGGAATCTAAAATATGAGATACTTCCTGAACTTCTCCTTCAAAACGACCAGCTGTATCTCCGACAACAAAATCCTTTTCTGCAGAAGAAAACTGCGTAAAAATAGCAGAACGCATACTGATACTGGCACGGCGCGCACATACCGGAAGCCCAGCCTGTGCCATAATTTGCGCAACTCCTATCGAACGCAGGTAAACTGTTTTCCCGGTAGAATTGTTCCCACGAATCAGAATTCCCGTCTGTTCCCCGGACAGGCGAACCGAATTGGTAATGATTTCGTCGCGGTTTTTTCCCTCTACCAACAGCATAAAATCGAACAAGCCATCCGCGTTAAACACTTCGTCGGAATGGGGACGAATATGCGGCACGCAATATACTACCTTTTTTTCACGCAGATAACGGATGTAATCGACTGCCACTTCGTAAAAATTCAGTTCATTGGACAGCCCATAGAACAGACCGTAGATATGTTCCGCAATCTCCGTTAAAATCGTATAGATCCGGTATAACGCTTCATTCAGCATAAAATTGGTATCGTCAATTAACGTATCTCCAAGATCGTATTCCGGTGCACGCTCGGTACGGTTTTTGAAATTTTTAAGCTGGCTCCACAACCCACGTTCCTTAGCCGCCTGCTTCTGCTCCACAATCCTGGTCAAGTCACAGGCGCACACACGCAACGTGTCATCAAAAGTAGCAGACAAGGTATATTCATACTGATTCACATCATACAACACAAACTGCGATGCAATATCTACAATTTCATTCAGAGCATCATTATTAATCATTTCCACACAATACTGCTTAATACCCAGCAAACCTTCTGAGGTCAATTCATATTTATCCAGTGTCTCAAAGCAGGATTTAAAATACTCCGAAATCATTTTGACAAATTTCGCGCTGACTTTCGTCAAATCAAAGGTATATTCCATCAATGCCTTATAACTGACCGATGCACCGTAGGGGTGGACATTGGAACGCATCTCGCTCCAGTCCCCGCGAATGGAGTCATAGCGGCGAAACAGCCGCTGCAGCTCAACCAGAAGTTGCGGCTGACGATAAAAATTTTCTACAATTTGCTGCCGGTAAGCTATATTTTCTGCTTTATGCAGCGGATTCGAAAGAATTTTTAAAAACACTTCACTCTTGTGCTCATTATCCGAAATTTCAGCCGTCAAACGGTCGACGGAAAGATTATAGATCGCCTCGCGCATATCGCCCATTACACTAGTATCCGTATCCTCAGGCGTTTTATATAAAAGGCTGAATCTCATGCTTCTTCTCCCTTCCCATCATAAAACCGTGCATGCAATGCATCCCGATCCAGACCGTATTTTTTTAAAATATCCAACGCAAGAGAACCCTGCGCGCCCTGACGGCGTGCAATTTTATATGTCCGGCGATTTTCGTCGTTGGCATCCACGACAACATTCAAAAACGGGATTCTGGTCTGACCAACGCCATGTTGATGGGTAATATAAATTCCAAAACTGCCGCTTTTATACAAGCGTTCTGCCAACGCTACCGTGAGCGGTACTGCCAGTTCCTCACTGGTAGCAGAATAGGTTTCATTCAAAAGGATCAGGCTCTCACCGTTTTCCTCTTCCAAAATCTCATTGACCAGCGCATTTTCATTTTGAAAACGCCCGCCTGAATCAAAGCGCTCATCACGCGGGAAATGCGTCAACACCTTTTTCAGCGGGTAAAATGCGGCGCTGCGGGCGGCAATCGGGCATCCGGTCAAAAAGAACACCGTTACCGCACCAACTGCCCGTAAATAAGTGGTCTTACCACCGCCGTTTGCACCGGTCAAATAGAAAAACGGCTCTTGTGTACTAAACTGGATATCATTCGGAATAATATTGGTTTCGTTTTTTGCAAGCAGCGTCACATCATATGCTTCTCGCACTTCAATACGCTTCTCTTCCAAGATTTTTGGATAACATACGGGTATTCCATTTTTTCGAATTCGGGCAAAAATCTGGGAAAGCTCAATATAAAAAGATAATTCTCGATAATAACGCATGATGTCTTCATTAAAGAAATCAATATACCGATCATAAAACTCATCCAGATGCTCAAATGCTTCTGGATATAAGGCAGCAATCGCATCGATAATTGCGCCCGTCATGGGTCGCGAAAAATCCCGGGAGTTCGGAAACTTTTCCATCCCAAGGTTTTTTGCACACTCCAACAACCGGCTTTCGTAAGGTTGCCCAAGCGCTGTAGTGATGCGCAAATCATCCCCATTGACAAGAAAGCCTGCATGCTGCAGCTGCGCTATATGTGGTAACACCGCTTCGATATCGGCTGAAAGCGTTTTATATTCCGGCCGTTCAATTTCCTCAGCAAAAAAAGCATGAAAACGCTCATAAAACACGCCGCTTGCCTGAAAAGCTGCGGCCTGTTCTGTAAACTCTACTGCAGCTTTCATCAAGCCGACAAAGATCACACGCCGTTCGTCTTCATTCGTAGAATCCATATAAGCATCATAAAACCGATACAAACCGCTCATGCACGTAGAAAGCCGGGCGGCATTGGCACGAATCTCATCATGCTCTAGTGCACGAAACAACTCCTGCCGTGCTAAAATATCCTCCCGTGCGCACATATCGCGCATGGAATCAATAACCGGTTCGCTTACCAGCAGCGTAAGCTTTAAATCTTCAAATGCATCTGCACGCATCCGTACGCCGGAAGGCTCAGACAGGAACATCAAGCTTGGATAGCTCATGATTTACCTCATTCTTTCGATTCTTGTGTCTGGATACAAACATAATCATACTTTCCCAAACACATGCAACACTATCCATCATCATACTATATATTTTACAAAAAGTACAGAACAAATTGATTTTTTACATTTTTATTTTTATTCTTGTTCTTGCTGCCGTACCCGTCTACAAATTTTGCTTTTTACCCCCATGCTGGACATACAATACATTATATGTTAAAATAAAAAGTAAACAGTTTAAATCAGGAGTCAGATTTTGGAAAAAGTAAACTATCAAAAAAAGCTCGAAAATCTTTTAGCGCTTCTGGTACAGCAGCAACGCGTTCCTTCCTTGCTGTTGCATGCCTGTTGCGCACCATGCTCGAGCTATGTGCTGGAGTATCTGTCCTCTTTCTTTAAAATTACCGTTTTTTCTTATAATCCGAATATTGCACCCGAAAAAGAATATCAAGCGCGGCTTACGGAACAGATTCGTTTGATCAGGGAAATGCCTGCAAAATATCCCATCGGTTTTTTGGAAGGCGAATATACTCCATCTGATTTTTATCGCTGTGCGCAGGGGATGGAAACGCTTCCAGAAGGCGGGGCACGTTGTTTTGCCTGTTACCGGCTGCGCCTTGAAGAAACTGCGCGACAGGCAAATGCGGGCGGGTTTGATTACTTCGCTTCCACGCTTTCCCTAAGCCCTTATAAAAATGCGCAGAAGCTTAATGAAATCGGTCAAGCACTTGCACAAATCTATCAAGTTGCATGGTTACCCAACGACTTTAAAAAGAATAATGGCTATCAACGCTCCATTGAGTTATCCAGACTCTATCACTTGTATCGGCAAGATTACTGCGGCTGTCTCTTTTCCTTCCGTCAGCGTCATCCCGATTCGGATGTTTACGTAAATGGAGGAATAAAATGATTTGCACACTTTGTCCACGCGCCTGTGGTGCGCTGCGCGACGCGCAGCATGGCGAAGGGTATTGCGGCGCACCAGCATTGCCGCGGCTTGCCCGAGCTGCTATTCATATGTGGGAAGAGCCCTGTATTAGCGGTACACGTGGTTCTGGTACGATTTTTTTCTCCGGATGCAGTCTCGGATGTGTATATTGTCAAAATTATTCCGTCAGCCACGGGAATTACGGGAAAACCGTTCAAATGGCACGAATGTATGAAATTATGGATGAATTGGCTGCACAGGGTGCGCACAATATTAATCTTGTCACCCCAACACATTATGCGCACCTTATCCCGGATCTTGCACGTCACAAGCCCGCCGGCCTTCCGCTCGTCTACAATTGCGCCGGATACGAACGAGTTGAAACGCTCGAGATGCTTGCAGGTGCTGTCGACGTTTATCTAACAGATTTAAAATATGTTTCTCCCCGTGTTTCCGCACGTTGTTCTGATGCTGCAGATTATTTTTCTTATGCATCCGCAGCAATTCAGAAAATGATCGCGCAGACCGGCTCTGCCGTCTTTAATGACGAGGGTATTTTAATGCGCGGCGTAATTATACGGCATCTGGTACTCCCTGGTTTTAGCGCCGATTCTCTTCATGTATTACGCTGGTGTGCAGAAAACTTACCGGACGGAATTGTCTACAGTATTATGGCACAATATACCCCTTGCGGTTCTGCCGTGAATATGCCTCCATTGAACCGGCGTTTAAACGCAGCAGAATACCGCCGGATTCGGCAGTTTGTTGAATATCAGGATTTTACCGGTTATATACAGGAACTTTCCAGTGCAAAAGAAGAATATATTCCTCCATTTGATCTTTCCGGCGTAGAAAAGGCAACTTAAACTCTTATGGATCGGTTTTGACCACTTGAAAATAAAACCCCGTAAATTTTACCATCTTGTTAACACACAGAAATACACACAGTATATAAAAATCCGTCAATCTCCTTTTCTGGAAAAAGGTTGACAAATCTCAGTACTTATGTTAGAATAATCGACGTCCATGAAGCGGTGCTTATGCGGAGAGATGTCCGAGTGGTTTATGGAGCTGGTCTTGAAAACCAGTGACTCCGCAAGGGGCCGGGGGTTCGAATCCCTCTCTCTCCGCCAGATTTTTATCAAACATGGATCATATGGAATAATGTTTTGGAGAAGTACCCAAGCGGTGACGGGGCTCCCCTGCTAAGGGAGTAGGTCGCGAAAGCGGCGCGAGGGTTCGATTCCCTCCTTCTCCGCCAAAAATCCTCACAAAACGGATTTGTCCAGTTTTGTGAGGATTTTTTATATCTTTATTATGGTTTACTCTTATTTTGGCGTTTGCAGTTGTCTTTGCCATGCAATGAAACAGCGTTGTTCTATCTATCAGCAGATTCTTCTTCGATTTCAAAACCGTATATTAATTCCGTAAGCTCCAAAATCTCCAAAATTTCCGTAGAAATATGCCGCAGGCGTAAACGGGATCTTCCTTCCAACGCTTTACGAAATTGAGCAAGGGCTTCAAGTCCTTCTCCTGTAACGCCAAACCAAAGCAATCCGTCCAGGATAATCTCATGCGGCTGGATATCCTGTTGCCGCAAAAAGGACAAAAGTTTTTCTCCCCCGACTGCATCCAGAAGCCCATCTGGGGCAAGAATACAGACATCGTCTTTTTGCTTAACGATCAGATCCATATATCGCTCCTTTATCTTCCTTCATACATCGTATCGACAGCGATTCGAACAAGTTTCTCAAAGTTCTCGGACGCCTTTTCTGCCGTCTGTTTGACTTCTTCATGTGACAGTTTCTTCGCTTCTATTCCAGCTGCCATATTTGTAATACAGCTGATTCCGCAAATCGTCATACCCATATGGCGTGCGGCAATTGCTTCAATCGCCGTACTCATTCCAACTGCATCAACCCCAAGTGCTGCATATGCTCGAATTTCTGCAGGCGTCTCATACTGCGGACCCGGGGTCTGAATATAAACCCCCTCACGCAACTCTATGCCCTGTTCAGCTGCCGTTTTGCGGATTTGCTCACGCAGCGTAGCATCATAGACCTCGCTCATATCTGGAAATCGAGGCCCTAGTTCTTCAATATTGGTGCCGCGCAATGGTGACGGTATAAGCGATGCGATATGATCGCGAATCAACATCAAATCCCCCGGGATAAACTTCCGATTAATTCCACCAGCCGCATTGGTCAAGATTAGCTTTTCTGCACCAAGCATAGAAAGCAAGCGAATCGGCATCACCACTTGTTCCACACTATAACCTTCATAATAATGAATGCGCCCCTGCATCACGGCGACCCGTACACCTGCAAGCTTTCCAAAAATAAATTGGCCAACGTGTGTATCCACCGTACATGCCGCAAGCCCCGGAACCTGATCATATGGAAGCGCGATTGCATCTTCTATTTCTTCCGCAAAACCGCCTAAGCCGGAACCCAAAACAATAGCGATTTCCGGTTCAAAATCCAACTTTTCCCATACGGCTGAACAGCTCTTCTTTAACTCTTCATACAGATCTTTCATCTTCTACGCCCCCCTTGTCCTGTTTGCGATATTTATTTTACCATATTTATGGACAAATACAAGCATCTACTCTCCTACGAAAGATCAGCTCTGCTTTTTCTATCTCAGCGACTCCCCAAACAAACTTGCAAATACTCCGGATTCGTCTTATAATGACGCTAACGAAAGGATGCTTTCTATGTACGAAACAGTCATACGCCATTGTCCACTTTTTTCGGATCTTTCAGAGTCGGATTTTCAATACGCACTTCGGTTTTTCTCCGCAGAAACCCGCTCTCATGACAAAGGGGATTTTCTCAACCGTCCTGGTTTTCCACTTCCCGCTTTTGGCTTATTATTGGAAGGAAATGTACAGGTTTATATGGTAGACATCGACGGACAGGAAATGATTATGGCCAACGTCGCAGTTGGAGATACTTTTGGGGAATCATTATGGTATTTAGGCCTTGATGCACCGGTTTACATTCGTGCACTTTCCGAGTGTAAAATCCTTTGGTTAAATCCGGAAAGTATCCGAAACCAGACGCTGCATCAAGCTTTAGACGCACAATTTGCCAGCCGCTTCACGGCTATGCTGGCACGGCGTACCCTCTCGATGAACGATCGAATTCAAATTCTTTCAAAAGCCACTCTCCGTCAAAAATTGATCGCTTTTTTTACCCAATATGCACAGCGCTCGGGGAAAAATTCGTTTACCGTGCCATTCAACCGTTCCGATATGGCTGCCTATTTGGGCTCTGAACGTAGTGCTCTGTCGAGGGAACTATCTCGTATGCGAAATGAAAAAATCATCGATTTTCACAAAAATTAGTTTCAAATCTTGATAAACTTCCACGAATAGATTTTAAAATCCGTTGCATATGCAACATTAATCTTCTACTATCTGCGTATAATAAGG
>CALWJF010000096.1 GCA_944380935.1 uncultured Clostridia bacterium | reverse complement strand
GACGAACAGATGCTGGATAAATCTCCCTTCGAATTATCCGGGGGGGAACGCCGTCGCGCCGCAATTGCCGGCGTATTGGCAATGCGTCCGGAAATCCTTGTACTGGATGAGCCGACTGCAGGATTAGATCCCCGCACAAAACTGCATCTGCTGGCGGAAATCGAAAATATCACGAAGAAACCAAGGCTACGGTAATCTTTGTTACACACAGTATGGAAGATATCGCACGCCTTGCTGATCGTTTAATTGTGCTAAGTGAATCAAAAATCCTGATGGATGGAAAACCAGAGGAGGTTTTTGCACAGCCGGACAAACTTATGAAAATCGGGCTCGACGTACCGCAGATTACACGGGTATTTATGGAGCTTCGCCGTCTTGGCATCGAGATCGATACTTCCGTCTATACGGTCAAGTATGCTGCAAATCTTATGCTGCATCTGCTGGGGGAGGACGGAAAATGCTGAAAGATATTACTTTGGGACAATATTTCCCCGGTGAAACTGTAATTCATCGTATGGATCCGCGCGTCAAAATTATCGTTACTTTCGTTTATATCATCACACTGTTTCTGGCGGATAACCCGGCAGGATATGCACTGGTGCTTTTGACACTTGCCAGTGTGGTTCTCTTATCCAAAATCAGTATAAAGGTAATTTTACGCAGTATGAAACCGCTGCTTTTTATTATCATTTTTACAGCGGTTTTAAACATGTTTTACTCCGGCGGTGATGATGTAATATTTAAAATTTGGATTTTCAAGCTGACCTGGCAAGGCCTGGAACGCGCAATTTATATGATCTTACGTATCTCCATGCTGGTTATTGGCACTTTTGTTTTCCTGACGTATACAACTTCGCCAATAAAATTGACTGATGGCATTGAATCTCTGCTCAAACCTCTTCAGAAAATTCATATGCCTGTACATGAACTTGCCATGATGATGACGATTGCATTGCGTTTTATCCCTACGCTTGTTGAGGAAACGGATAAAATCATTTCGGCACAAAAAGCACGCGGTGCCGATTTTGAATCAGGTAATTTACTGCAGCGCGCTCGTGCATTGATTCCTATTCTGGTTCCGTTATTTGTTAGCGCATTTCGCCGCGCAGATGAACTTGCTGTTGCAATGGAATGCCGCTGTTATCGAGGAAGTGAAGGGCGTACGCGGATGAAGGAATTAAAAATGACAGGTCTGGATTATATTTCTTTATCCATTGCTACGTTTTTGTGTGCAATTGTCATCTGCTTACGGATCTTTTTATGAGTCTTGCATTTAAACTTGATTATTTGGGAACCGCTTTCCATGGTTGGCAGCGGCAACCTGGGATTCCAACTGTTCAAGCCGCATTGGAAGATGCGTTTTCTGCGTTAACCGGTCAACATGTGCCTTTTATTGGTTGCGGCCGTACAGATGCAGGTGTTCATGCACGCAGTTATATTGCTGCCGCACGAACTGCCTGCCTAATTCCACTTGCCAAACTTCCATTAGCTATGAATGCCAAACTTCCACAGGATATTTCTATCCGGGAAGCATATTTAGTAGACGATCAATTCCATCCGGTTTTTTCCTGTAATACAAAGGAATATACGTATACGATTCATAATGGGCGGGTGCGCAATCCGTTTTATAAAGACCGTGCATTGTTTGTTCCGGCAGAACTGAATTATCCGGCAATGTGTACATGTGCACAGGAATTTCTCGGCAAGCATGATTTTTCGGCCATGCGCACATTGGGAAGCAATGTGAAGACCACTGTTCGGGAGATTTATGCAGTTGAACTTAGTCGGCAAGATGCCCTGATCCATATTCGCATCCGTGCAAACGGGTTTCTTTATAATATGGCTCGGACCATGGCAGGGACATTGCTTTATGCCGGATTGGGTAAATTGATGCCCGGTGATATTTCCGCAATTCTAACAGAGAAAAATCGCAGCGCAGCTGGTCCGACATTGGAAGCGCACGGTTTATGTATGACAGGCGTCTGGTATTCGGAGCCATATGCGGTTCTTAGTACAGCGCAGGATCAATTTTGAGGGAAAATGGACAAGAACAAGCAGGAAAAAGAACACGTCACGGCTCAAACTGAGTCAAATGAAATGCATACCGCTGGTCCGGTTCGGCATATCAGGACAATTCAGCGAATCATCCTGCTTCTGGCAGTTGCAACTCTGGTGCTTGGAATTTATTATTTTCGGCAAGATATTTATGATTCCTACACAAGGATGCGCACACAACAGCAACTGGAGCAGCAGCGAGAAAATACCATATATTCTAAAATTTCTTTTGAGCCGGACAGTAACAATACTTATGCCTTATTTGGTACAAACTTGGCGGTTTTAAATAAAAGCACCTATAAACTTTACTCTCCTGATGGAGAAGAATTGATTTCCCTATCCTTGGGCTTCACAATGCCGGCGATGTGCATTTCGGAAGATTTCGTTGCCGTATATGACCGCGGTGCTTCCCAGATCTACATTCTAGATAATAATACATTGATAAATACACTTGAGCTAGATGGGGCTTTGATTTCTGTCTCTCTTAATAAAGAAGGCTATATGGCAGTTGTCCGGGAAGACGAGCTATATCGAACGGTTGTTTCCGTCTATAATCCCAGGCAAAAATTAATTTATGAGTGGAAAAATTCTGATTACTATGTTATGACCGCGCGGGTTTCTCCGCAAAATGATAAATTGGCAGTCGTTGCCTATACACAAAACGAAGGAAGTTTTATTTCCCGTGTTGTTTTTTTTGATTTTTCCAGTGAACAGTATCTTTCTCAGTGCGATGTAGAAAATGCTGTCCTGACTAATATTAATTTTGTTTCAGATGACGTATTAATCGCAGTAGGAGATACGTTATGTACAGCTATTCGGATTGACGGTGAGGTTGTTTATACTTACGATTATGGTAATGATATGCTTAAATCCGGGGCGGAAGCTTCCCAGATCGTGGTGTTATCGTTTGTAGATCGTACATCCGGATTGGGCGCTAAAATTGTAGCGTTCGGACCGGAAAATTACACCTATGCTGCTGCAGCAGATGAAATCAGAGAAATCTCTATATGTGGCGACTATGTTGCTGTGCTCTATACACAGGGAATTCAGGTCTTTGACGATCAGCTACAAGAGCTGACGGATGAGGTTGCAGTTTCACAGGTACGTCAAATCATTATGAATGAAGATGGACTGGTTATGTTAATTTACGCTTCAGATGCCGGGTTTATTGATCTTATCTCGGCATTCCAGAATAGGGGATGACTATGAATTACTGGATTTTACTGGATATTATCCTGCTGGCCATTTTCCTGGGCTGTGTTTATCTGGTTGCACGAAATGGTTTGGTCAAGTCCATGGCATTTTTGTTGGCCTGTGCGCTTGCAGCACTAATTTCCTATGGGCTGACAAACTGGACATGGCGCTGGAGTGCAGATAAAATTTTTACACCTGTATGTGAAAGAATTATAACGACGGCATTGGGCGACCCGGAGGAAAACAGCCGCTACGAATTCCTCGACTCATTGGTCACCGCAGCTGAATCTGCACTCACGAAGATAAAAGAAAAATTCTTACCGCAAGAGGAAGGGGAAGAAATTCAGCAAACGGAAACTGAGGATACAGCACAAGAGGAAGAGTCCTCTACTTCGGTGGAAAAAATCAGCGCACTTGTGGGTAAATATGTTGCCATAATCCTGCTGTTTTGGATTTATTTTGCACTGGCGCTCGCAGTTTTCCGTATTTTTATTGAGGAACTTTCATTTGTTAATCGGATTCCCATTATTGGATTTTCCAATCAGGTGCTCGGCCTGATCGCAGGTATTCTGGTTGGATATCTTGTCCTTGCTGCACCAATTTACCTTGTAGAAAAAGTATTGGGCGGGTTGGATCTTGTAGACGCTCATAATCTTACCTCCAGTGCAGTAATCAATTATATCATGCGTACATTAGGCTGACTTCAACATTCATCCACATCATCCAAATGAGAGGCTAACAATGGATAACCCGTTTTATCGTCTTGCACCGTTTATTCAGGAGTACATTTATGAAAACGGTTGGACGGAATTGCGTGCGGTACAAACTGCCGCCTGCCATACGCTTTTTAATACCGATCACAATTTACTTTTGTCATCCGGAACGGCTTCTGGTAAAACCGAAGCCGCTTTTTTTCCTGTTTTGACCCTGTTGAATGAAGATCCTCCAGCATCAGTAGGAGCACTATACATCGGACCGCTTAAAGCGCTGATAAACGATCAGTTTCTTCGGCTCAATGACCTGTGCGCACAAGCAGATATTCCTGTCTGGCACTGGCATGGTGATGTGAACCAGTCCCATAAACAGAAACTAATCCGCCATCCTTCCGGAATTTTGCAAATTACACCGGAAAGCCTGGAAGCCATGCTCCGGCATCGGCATTCCGATATAATCCGTCTATTTGGTGACCTTCGCTTTGTTGTCATTGATGAAATTCATTCCATGATGCGCGGTGATCGCGGAGCGCAGGTATTATGTCAGCTTGAACGCTTGATGCGTATGGCCGACATTAACCCACGCCGAATTGGCTTATCTGCAACAATCGGAGACTTGGAAGCAGCTGGACGCTGGCTTTCTTCCGGAACCGGACGCATAACAGATACACCGAATATCCCAGCGCGTGGCACACGCTGGCGTTTGAGCCTGGAACATTTTCCAGTAGTTTCCGCAATCGGATTGGAAAAACTGGGAAAAAAAGACCCGATTGCACCAAAAGGCCCGCAGCTTTCTCATCCGGATTTTATCGATGCAGTTTCAGCCCCGGAAACGTCCACAGATCGTGCGCCGGCTGATGCAGATCCGGGGATCGGCTATATTTTCGAACATACCGCAGGACATAAAAGCTTGGTTTTCTGTAACAGTCGTGAGGAATGCGAGGTTGTCTGTTCAACACTGCGGCGCTATTGCGAGGAAAAAAATGAACCGGATCGTTTTTTGATTCACCATGGCAATATTTCTCAGTCCTTACGGGAAACTGCGGAAGACGATATGCGCAACGAGGAACGGATTTTAACCATATGTACCACTGCCACGTTGGAACTTGGGATTGACATCGGACGGCTTGAACGCGCGTTTCAAATCGACGCGCCATTTATGGTCAGCTCATTTTTGCAACGCATGGGTCGGACTGGAAGACGCGGAAGTCCTTCGGAAATGTGGTTCGTAATCCGGGAAGAACAGCAGCTTCCCACCGCGCCTCTTCCGCAGCTGATTCCCTGGAAACTGCTGCAGGCAATCGCTTTAATTCAGCTTTATATGGAAAATCGCTGGGTGGAGCCCCCAAAAGCAGACCGGCTTCCATATTCGCTGCTGTATCACCAAACCATGTCGGAGCTCGCGAGCACCGGCGAACTGTATCCTTCAGAACTTGCAGGGCGGGTTCTGACGCTGACCCCATTTATCAACGTCAGCGCAGAAGATTACCGGATTCTTTTACGGCATCTGATTGAAATTGGGCATATTGAGCAGACTGCCGAAGGTGGTCTGATTGTGGGAATACGCGGGGAGCGGGTGGTCAATTCCTATAAATTTTATGCTGTATTTCGGGAAGATGAATTGTTTACAGTGCGCTGCCAGTCGCAAGAGCTTGGAACCATCGTCATGCCGCCTCCGGTTGGGGAACGGGTCGCAATTGCAGGAAAAGTATGGATTAATATTGAGATTGATTATAAAAAAAAGCTTGTATTTGTCGAACCTGTAAAGGGTGTTGTTCCCGCATTTTTTGGACTATGTCCAGGCGATATTCACACAAAGGTTCTGCGACGCATGCGAGATTTGCTGTATGAAACACAATACTATCCCTATATGCAGCCCGCTTCACGGATGCGCTTGGCTGAAATTCGCAATATTATTTCTTCAGCCGGTGGCATTAAGCCCTTGATGCATCTCGGCGGCAAAATGTGGGCATTTATACCCTGGCTTGGCACGTATTCTTTCCTTGCTGCAGAACGCTTTTTAAAAATCAAATGCGCACCGGCGCTTGGAATTTCGGGATTTGAAAGCGCCCGCCCATATTATATGCAGTTTAAAATGGATGCAAGTGCAGATGCATTTTGGCAGGTTACCAGGCAAATGGCTACGCAGGACTTTGATCCTATGGATCTGTTATATCCTAATGAAGTTCCCTATTTTGATAAATATGATGAATTTGTCCCAGATATTCTGAGCCGTAAATGCTTTGCCTACGATGTCCTGGAGGTTGAACAGATGCGTATGTTTTTTATCCATGGGCCCGCTGGATTTTTAAATGAATCTTAACTTTTTTGGCGCTTGTTCATGATTTTATAATTGATTGCTGCGTAATTTGATGGTATAATGCCAATGGTCGAGACTTCCTTTGTAGGGAAAGACTACAGATTTCGCAGGTAAACCGGAGGTTATATATGTCAAATGCAATTTTGACGCAGATTACATTCCCGCGTTTGAACTGGTCGTTTGAGATCGACCGGGTCGCATTCAGCCTGTTCGGATTGGATGTATACTGGTACGGCATTATCATCGCTCTGGGCTTTTTGCTTGCCGTCGTGTATTGTTTCCGACGTTGTAAGCTTTACAATATCAACCCGGATGATTTGACAAACCTTTTGCTTTTTGCAGTTCCGCTTTCGATTGTAGGTGCACGTGCCTACTATGTCATTTTCATGTACGACACGTATTATTATGGAAATCCCCAGCTGATTTACCGTATCTGGGACGGAGGTTTGGCTATATATGGCGCTATCATTGCCGGCGTATTAACAACAGTTGTTTATTGCTATGTTCGTCGCATCCGCATCGGGACGATGCTTGATTTGTGCGTAATGGGCCTTTTGATCGGACAGTGTATTGGTCGCTGGGGTAATTTTGTTAACGGAGAAGCGTATGGTTCTGTAACTTACTCCTATCCATGGATTATGCAGGTCAATGGCGGTCCCAGCGTTCATCCATGTTTTTTATATGAATCGCTTTGGAATCTGGCAGGTTTCCTTATTTTACATTTTTACTCCAAAAAACGCAGATACTGTGGAGAAATCTTTTTGATTTATGTTGCCTGGTACGGATTCGGCCGCGGCCTGATTGAAGGATTGCGCGTGGATAGTTTGTATCTGTTTGGTACGGGTCTGCGCGTTTCACAGGCATTTGGTTTCCTGACTTGTATTGTCGCATTGGGGGTTCTTGTTTATCTGTATCTGTTCCGTGAACCAGACGAAGAGCATTTGAAAAATCCGTATTATGTACGTCTTACCAAAAAACAACGAATGGCAGCGGAAAATGTAGTCGAAGAACCGGAAGATGAAGATATGGCAGCTCCTATGACCGGGGACGAAGATTACGAAGATGATGATAGTTTTTATGGCCGTTCCCAGCCTGCCAACGCAGATGCAGCAGAAGCTGACAATACAGAAGCTTCCGCCAATCTTGACGCGCAGGAAAAAGCAGAGAATCCGGTTTCCGATTCAAACGAAACAGATGACGTAAAAAAGGAGAACGAATAATGGGTGCACAGATTCTGGACGGAAAAGAAGTTGCAAAGAAAGTACGCGCACAAGTGCGCCGGGAAGCAAAAATTTTTACTGAACAAACCGGACAAACGCCTTGTTTAGCGGTAATTATTGTGGGTGAAGATCCTGCTTCACAAATTTATGTAAAAAATAAAAAACTGGCATGTGAAAAATGCGGTTTTCTTTCCAGAGAATATGCACTTCCAGAAACCACCACACAACAGGAGCTAATCGATCTGATTCGTACGCTTAATTCCGATGCACAAGTCAACGGAATATTGGTTCAGCAGCCGCTTCCGAAACATATGAATGTTTCGCAAATTAATGAAGTTATTGATCCGGACAAAGATGTTGATGCTTTCCATCCTGTAAATACCGGAAAAATCATGATTGGCAACGCGCAACTATTGCCCTGTACACCAGCAGGGATTCTGGAAATGCTGGATGCTTATGAAATTCCAATCGAAGGACGCGAATGTGTTGTAGTCGGCCGTTCAAATCTTGTCGGAAAACCTGTAGCAATGCTGATGCTTTCCCGCAATGCAACCGTAACCCTTTGCCATTCCCGAACAAGAGATCTGGCAGAAATTACACGGCGTGCCGATATTTTAATTGTAGCAATTGGCCGTGCCCGTATGATTACTGCTGATATGATAAAACCCGGCGCTGTTGTAGTGGATGTCGGTGTTAACCGTACAGAAGCGGGGATCTTCGGAGATGTGGACTTTGTCCCAGCCAGCGAAAAGGCTTCTTATATCACACCAGTACCAGGCGGAGTAGGACGGATGACTATTGCCATGCTGATGCGCAATACTTTGGCTGCGGCAAAAATACAGGCACAAAAAAATAAGAAGGAGTAAGATGCCATGTTACAGCATTGTAAGAGAAAGAGCTTTGTCTGGATTTTTGTCGTTATCACAACTTCTATTCTTTGTCTGACACTCGCTGCATGTCAAAATCAGGCTAAAGTGATTCGCTCTGCCAATGAGATTGAAATCGATTACGATACCTCCCGTTTGATTCAATTTGAAATCGAGATGGAAAGCGGCGCAGTTATCGGGGGCGATCTGTATCCATTGGATGCGCCAATTACTGTCCGCAATTTCGTCAAACTCTGCGAAGAAGGGTATTACGACGGAACAGAATTCGATTATGTCATTGCTGATAAGATTATAATGTGCAATGGACAGAATGAGGAAACCACACCTTATACTATATATGGTGAATTTTCAAATAACAATTGGCGTAATAGTCTGGTACATTATAAAGGGACTATGTCCATGGCACGTAAAAATAATGACTACGATTCTGCATATGCGAAGTTTTTTATTCTTTTAGAAAATCGCACCAATTATAATGGTGATTATGCATCCTTTGCCAGAATTACCAGCGGTTATGCCAATATAGAAGCAATTTCCAAAGTGGACGTCGACGGTACAACTCCGCTTGCGCCACAAGTTATAAAAACCATTCGTATCTTGGGAAACATTAGCTGAACAGCTTACGTGCAAATACATACAGGAAAGCTCTCCTGGAATACTTTTAACCATTGTCTGTTATTAAACCATCGGCTGCAAATCGGACAGTCGATGGTTTTTTGTTTATCTTCGTTTTTCCCCCAATATTTTGGTTATAGGTGTAAAAAGCAATACAAATTATTAAAAGAAAACCTTTTTATAGACCTCTGAAAAACAGGCATTGTGTCTTGAAAACAAATTTCCTTTTTGCTATAATAAATTATCTATAATTACGCTTTGCATATTCTGAACGACGATAAAGGACAACAGGTGTTAGCTATGTTAAAAGATCCTTATCAGAAGGTTTTTATGCCTCAGATTACAGTTATGTCTGCACTTATGTTTGTTATGGCTGTGGTATCCTTTTTTTACCACGGCCTATATGTGGGATGCGTTGAACTTTTGCTGATTGTAGCAGTAGTTTGGTATTGCCTGCAACTCAATCGTCAAAAAGCAGCAGACATAAAAAAACGTGTAGATACCTTAACCATGGAAATTAATTCGGTATCCAGCCTTGCCACTTCCGATTCTCCGGTACCACTTGCTGTTGTACAAACTGCAACCGGAGAAATTCTTTGGGGAAATGATACTTTTGCGGATCTGACCGAAAAATATAGTAGTATATCCAATTTACGCATCAATGATATTTTTGAAGAAATTGACGTTCCTTGCCTGCATAAAATGCTGGAAAAAGGACGTCTTGTTACAACAGAAATGGAGAACCGCTATTTTAAGGTGTCCGTCCGGCGTGCAAGCGTTCAGAAATATCGCGGCTTGTGTACGCTTTCTTTTACGGACGTGAGCGAAGAAATCGAATCGCTGAAGTTTTTATCCAAAAAGCGTCCAGTAGTCGCTTTGCTGCAAATTGATAACTTTGATGAGTTGGTTGCAAATTTATCGGGTTATGACCGTACATTTATTTTAGCAAATATTGAATCGAAAATTAATCAGTGGGCCGATAAATCCGCTTCCATTATGATTCGTGGCGATCGCGATCAGTATACTTTAGTTTTTGAAGAAGGAAATTTGGAATTATATCGTGCTTCACGTTTTTCAATTTTAGATGCAGTGCGCGAAGTGAAAAATTCTTCAGGAATGGCTGCAACCCTTTCTATTGGCGTTGGCTGCGAAGGTGAAAATTACAGTGATAATGTCGTCAATGCCCGGCTATCTTTGGATATGGCGTTGTCCCGTGGCGGAGATCAGGCAGTTATTAAAACAAATGGAAACTATGAATTTTTTGGCGGTACTTCTCGCGAAGTGGAGAAACGGACAAAAGTCCGTGCTCGTATCGTAGCGAGTACAGTTTCTGATTTGGTAAAATCTTCTTCCAATGTGATTATAATGGGCCACCGTTATTCAGATATGGACAGTCTAGGATCTTCTGTAGGCGTTGCTTGTATCTGCCGTAAACTGGAAGTACCATGCAAAATCGTTTACGAAGAACGAACAACCTCTGCAAAGGTGCTCCATGACAGCATAGTGCAATCACCAGAATATAGAAACGCTTTTATTTCCGGAGATCGTGCTCGTGAACTAATATCCGACGAAACACTTTTGGTTGTCGTAGATGTTAATAATTCTGAATTTACCGATGCGCCTGCTCTGGTAGAAAAAGCAAAAAAGATCGTCGTAATTGATCATCATCGCCGTACCTCTAAATATATAGAAAAATCTGTTATCAATTTGCATGAGCCCTATGCATCCTCAGCCAGTGAATTGGTCAGTGAACTTTTACAATATATTGCTACCACTCAGGACATCTTGCGTGCTGAAGCCGAATGTATGTTGGCAGGAATCATGCTGGACACAAAAAATTTCACTGTAAAAACCGGCGTTCGTACTTTTGAATCTGCAGCGTTCTTACGCCGTGCTGGCGCTGATACAATAGAGGTAAAAATGCTGTTTAAAAACGATATGGACGATTATATGGATCGTTGCGATATCATTAAAACCGCGCAGATTTATCAAGGCGGCATCGCCATTGCATATTCCGAAAAGAATGTAAAACGTGAAATTGCCGCCCAGGCTGCCGATGAATTGATGAACATTGAAAATGTTAATGGTTCCTTTGTTATCTTCCGATATAATAATGGTACCCAGGTCAGCGGTCGTTCTTTAGGAAAAATCAATGTACAGGTTATTTTGGAACGTCTCGGCGGAGGCGGGAGCATGATGGAAGCCGGTGCGCAACCGGGCAACAAAACCGTATCAGAAGTAATCGAGGAATTAAAAAATTCAATAAATGTATATTACAGTTCCAAATAAGATAAAATCGAAAGGGGTAAGCGGCGTATGCAGCGCCGTATGAAAAGCCTATGAAAGTTGTATTGCTGCAGGATGTCCGTGGGCAAGGAAAAAAAGGACAAATCATTACGGTATCCGACGGTTATGCGCGCAATTATTTGATACCGCGCAAACTTGCTTCGGAAGCAACAAAAGATGTATTAAATGCAATTGAAAAACACGATGAAGCTGTCCAACGTCGTTATGAAGAAGAACAAACACGCGCTCGCCTTCTTGTAAAAGATTTAGAAGGCATTACAGTCCGAATTTCTGTGAAAGCTGGCGCCAATGGTAAGTTCTACGGTTCTGTAACAGCACAGGAAATTACAGCCGCGCTGCTTGAGCAGAAGGGGATTGAGCTGGATCACCGCAAACTTTCTATTGATCCAATAAAAACTTATGGTACATATTCGGTCAAAGTTAAATTATTTCCACAAATTACCGGGACTTTCTATCTAAACATCACAGAGTAAAAATATAAAATAAAAGGAGGGCAGCAGGCTGTGGATGAGCTTCATGCAAAACAGGCACCTTGTTCGGCGGAAGCAGAGCAGGCTGTACTCGGAGCTATGCTGATTGACGCTGCGTGCATCCCTGTTGTGATCGAACAGCTCCGTGTTTCCGATTTCTATTTTCCGCAGAACCAGACGATTTATGAAGCTTTTGTACGCATGTTTCTAAATAGCCTGACGATTGATCCTGTTACGCTTCTGGAATCTCTAAAAGAAGAGGGAAAATTTGATGAGTCCGGCGGGCGGGATTATCTTATGCAGCTGATGGAAATGACGCCGACTGCCGCACATGTCAATGAGTATATCCGGATCCTGCGCGATAAGTCTCTTTTACGCCAAACATCCGAAGCAGCAGGGAAAATATTGGAGTCAGTCTACTCTGGTGAAGGCAGTGCAAAAGAGATCGTAGAAAATGCCGAGCGTCTGATCTATGATATTCGGGAAGGCCGGGAAATTAAAGGACTCTATCATATAAAATCCGTTATATTTGACGTCTATTCTACTCTGGATGAGCTGGCGCAAAACGCCGGACAGTTGCCCGGCATTCCGACCGGAGTCTCAGAACTGGATCATTATATCACAGGCCTCAAAAAATCCGATTTAATTCTGATGGCTTCTCGTCCTGGTATGGGAAAAACAAGCTTTGCGTTGAATATTGCTTTAAACGCTGCCAAAACTTCCAAAAAAGCTGTCGTAATTTTTCAGCTTGAAATGTCCCGCGATCAACTTGGTATGCGCCTAATGTCCAGTGAAGCTCTAATTGATTCGCATAAATTGCAAACAGGAGACTTGAATGATGAAGAATGGGCACGTTTGGCATATGCAAGTGAAGAGTTGAGCAAAACCAATATTTATATTGATGATAATCCCTCTTTGACTGTTGCCGATATGAAATCCAAATGTCGAAGGCTCGGTTCGGATCTTGGTCTAATTGTAATTGATTATTTGCAGTTAATGCAGACAGGGCATCGTGCAGAAAATCGAACGACCGAAGTCAGCGAAATATCGCGTGCTATGAAAATTATGGCAAAAGAATTAAATGTACCCGTCGTTTGTTGTGCACAACTTTCCCGTGCTGCAGAGCAGCGACAAGATAAACGTCCGATGCTTTCTGATTTGCGTGAATCCGGTGCAATCGAACAGGATGCCGATATTGTTCTATTTTTATATCGGGAAGGGTATTATAACCGGGATAGCGAAGAAGCCAATACCGCTGAGTGTATAGTCGCCAAAAATCGTCACGGTTCAACCGGAACAATCAAGTTACAATGGCTGGGGCAGTACACCAGCTTTAAATCGGTGGATTTGCGTCATGAAGCTTGAACGCATGGTATGGGATACAATTTCTCAATATAAAATGCTACCTGATGGCGCCACCGTCATTTGCGGCTTATCGGGTGGGCCGGACAGTGTAGCACTATGTCGGATTTTAAAGTCGATACAACCACGCCTACACCTGAAGCTGCTGATTGCACATGTAAATCACGGCATTCGTGGCAAATCTGCTGATGCAGATGAAGCATTTGCCCACATGCTTGCCCAATCGCTTGACCTTGCATTTTATTGCATAAATGTAAATGTCCCTGCACTTGCGCATCAACAGCAAATTGGTCTGGAAGCTTGCGCACGTAAAGTTCGATATGATTTTTTTGTTCTGCTGGCTCAATCTACTGGAGCTGAATATATTGCAACCGCACATCATGCAGAAGATGCATTGGAAACGGTTCTACTTCATTTAGCGCGTGGGAGCGGGATTCGTGGTCTATCTGGAATTCAGCCTGTTCGAAGAATTGGCGATCTTATGTTGGTCCGTCCGCTGATTTTTGCGTCAAAAGAGCAAATTTATGAGTATCTCTGTGAAGTTGGGGCAGACTATAGAATTGATGCCAGCAATAACGATGATGATTACGCACGTAATCGAATTCGTCATCATGTTATCCCTGCTTTACAACAGATAAACCCCGCTTTGATTCAGACAAGCATCCAGACACTCAAAAACCTGCGCACCGAAGCTGAATTCTTGGAAGAACAGGCTCAGCAGGCTTATTGTCAGGTTATTGATGACCAAAGTATAGATATTTCCGCTTTGCTTGCGCTGCATCCTGCACTGCAGGGAAGAATTCTCGAGAAAGTCTATAATAAAGTTGCCGGTATACAAGCACCTCAGCTATGTGCTTCACACATGGAATCCGTCTTGGCACTTTGCAAAGGCTCCCGTAGCTCAGGTTCCATAAATTTGCCTGCATCTGTATCAGCCCGACGAGAATATGGCCGCCTATTTATAGAAAGAACACAAACTATTTTACCTGATATAGTACAAATTCCTTTAGTTTTAGGAAAATTGATAGAATTTGACGGATGGAAAATTGAATTATCACGTGTGCAAATATCTGTCACAGAATTAAAAAGCATTCACAAATTCTACGTTGACTGTTCAAAAATATATGGTAAACTATTGGTTAGACCAAGGCTTTCCGGGGATAAGATCCGCTTGCCTGGCCGCTCCTTCGATACCAGTTTAAAAAAACTGATGATTGATCGAAAAATTCCAAAGTTAGCGCGACAGACATGGCCGGTAATCGTGGATGCACATGGTATTGTGGCAGTTGCGCAAGTGGGTGTTGATGCGCGTGTCGCAGCTGATGCAAATAGTCGGGAATTTTATCTAATCGAAATAAAAAAACACTAATTGGGGGGAAATCTATGCGGATTGCCGACGCGGACATTGCAAAGGTCCTGATCGACCAGGAGCAAATTCATCAAAAAGTACAGCAACTTGGAGCAGAAATTTCCTGCGATTATAGCCGCCGATTGGCCTTGAACGAGCATCTGCTGGTTGTGGGAATGTTAAAAGGTTCTGTTGTATTTATGGCAGATCTGATTCGGCAGATCGATTTACACTGTGAACTTGATTTTATGATTGCATCGTCCTATGGTAATGCAACAGAGTCTTCTGGTATCATAACAATTAAACAGGACGTAAAAGATATTGAAGGAAGACATGTATTACTGGTTGAAGATATCGTGGATTCCGGATTTACAATGGCCAGTGTTTTAGAAATTTTAAAAAAACGCAATCCTGCGAGCATTGCACTTTGTTCGTTGTTGGATAAACCTTCCCGTAGAAAAACCAACGTTAAAATTGATTATTGCGGTTTTGAAATTCCGGATGAATTTGTTGTCGGATATGGTCTTGATTACGCCAGCCGATATCGAAATTTGCCCTACATAGGAGTTTTAAAACCGGAGATTTATATAAAATAATTCCAGAGAGGTGTCCGTTTGAAAAATAAAAGTTTTAAAGGAATTGGATTTTACATCATTGTCCTGATTATCCTGATTGGCACCATTGCGATTATGTACGGTTCCAATAACAATAATAACTATGTATATTCGGAAATCCTGGATTACATCGAAAATGAGGACGTACGGGAACTTGTACTCGATGGCAATACATTGAATTTGAAATTAAAAGATAATACGATTTTGCGCTATGATCTTGCAGACGTTGATCGCTTTTATGATGACGCATGGGATCTGATTCGGCAGCAATATGATGCCGGCATTATATCCTATTATGATATGATTCGCCCAACAGAACTGCCGTGGTGGGTCAGTATGCTGCCATATCTGATTATCATTGTTATTTTCGGCGCGTTCTGGTATGTTATGATGAATCGTGCAGACGGCGGAGCAGGAAAGGCAATGTCTTTCGGCAAAGCTCGCGTCAAACAGGGATCCGATCAAAAGAAACTGGTCACCTTCGGAGACGTAGAGGGAGCGGAAGAAGAAAAGAATGAACTACGGGAAATCGTCGATTTTCTTCGCAATCCTCGCAAGTATGCCGAACTCGGTGCACGAATTCCAAAGGGTGTGTTACTTGTCGGCCCTCCTGGAACCGGTAAAACCTTGCTTGCTAAAGCAGTGGCAGGCGAAGCAGGTGTTCCGTTTCTTTCCATTTCAGGTTCGGATTTTGTCGAGTTGTATGTCGGTGTCGGTGCCTCCCGTGTACGCGATCTTTTTGATCAGGCAAAGAAAAAACAGCCGGCTATTGTATTTATCGATGAAATCGATGCAGTCGGGCGTCACCGTGGCGCAGGGCTTGGTGGCGGCCACGATGAGCGCGAACAGACGCTCAACCAACTGCTTGTCGAAATGGATGGCTTTGGTGCGAATGACGGCGTAATCATTATTGCTGCAACCAACCGTCCGGATATTTTGGACCCTGCACTTTTACGACCAGGTCGTTTCGACCGACAGATCTATGTAGGCCTTCCAGATATAAAAGGACGAGAGGCAATCCTGCGCCTGCATGCAAGAAACAAAAAAATTGAGCCGAATGTTGATTTTGCGGCAATTGCGAAAACCTCCGTGGGCTTTACCGGAGCAGATCTGGAAAATCTTTTAAATGAAGCAGCATTGCTCGCTGCTCGTCGAAATCTTTCCCGAATTGGGAATCCGGAACTTCAGGAAGCTTTTGTTAAAGTAATTATGGGTCCGGAAAAGAAGAGTCGTGTTGTACCAGAAAAAGATAAACGCTTAACGGCTTATCATGAAGCCGGCCATGCCGTAGTAAATAAATTTTTACCGACGCAGGATCCTGTCCATCAGATATCCATTATTCCACGCGGCCGTGCTGGCGGTTATAATTTAAATCTTCCGGCAGAAGATAAAAGCTACAATTCAAAATCTGAAATGCTGGAAGAGATCGTCGCACTTCTGGGCGGTCGTGTTGCTGAGCAGCTGATTTTAAATGATATTTCTACCGGTGCTTCTAATGACATCGAGCGTGCCAGCGATATTGTACGGAAACTGGTTACAAAATATGGTATGAGTGAGCGTCTCGGACCTATTACCTATGGTTCTCAGCATGATGAAGTCTTCCTTGGCCGTGATTATACTACCATGCGAAACTATTCAGAAAAAGTTGCCGCTGAAATCGACGATGAAATTCAACGCTACATTCATGAAGCTTATCAAAAATGTGAAGAAATTCTCAAGGCCAATCTTGGAAGCCTGCACGCAGTTGCCGGATATCTATTAAAGCATGAAACAATGGACGGCGAAATTTTCAATCGCATTATGCAAGGGGACGATATTGCGCAAATTGAAGCCGATGAAGAAGAAAAAAATCGTCAGCACGAAGAACTAGAGCGCAAACGTCGCGAAGAAGATGAACGCCGCCGTTTAGCAGACGAAGCCCGTCGTTCGCAGGATGCATCCCAGCAAAACAAACCGCAAACACCGCTTCCACCTTGGATGCCTCCGTTGGACAATGGAAGCCGAAAAGACTAATCAACTCGCTCATAAGTATAATAAATTCCCCTGATGCCAAGAAAATCATCAGGGGAATTGCTTTTCAAAGTCGATTATAGTAAATTTAACCGCTCTGTCGAATCGGAAGTCTTGAAATTTCTTCCAAATGTCCATCATCTAGACGAAAGACACGATGTGCACCATAGGTATAATCAAAATCATGGGTTATCAAAATTAATGTATGTCCTTCATTGTTAAGCGCATGCAAGAGCTCGATACAGGCATTTCCCGAGGCTTTATCTAAACTACCCGTTGGTTCATCTGCCAAAATAATTGGAGGACGAGCTGCGATTGCACGTGCAATGGCGACCCGCTGTTGTTGCCCGCCGGAAAGTTGACCCGGAAGATGTTGCGCACGTGCAGCAAGTCCTACACGTTCCAATGCAGAATACACCCGTTCTCGCCGCTGAGCTGCCGGGATTCCTCGAAACACCAATGGAAGTTCCACATTTTCATAAGCTGTCATTTTAGCGGAAAGATTGAAACCCTGAAAAATAAATCCAATCATACGATTTCGCAGCTTTGCGCGTCCTGATACATTTAACTCCTGTACATGTACTCCGTCAATTTCATAATCCCCATTCGTAGGCTTATCCAAACATCCGATAATATTCATCAATGTAGATTTTCCAGAGCCGGATTTCCCAATAATGCTTACAAACTCGCCATCCGATATACTAAGCGAAACTGCATCTAGGGCCCGCACACCGTTTGGATATATTTTTGAAACAGACTGTATTTTTATCAATTTCCCTTCCTCCTTTTTTTCTATTCTTTCCCGGATTCCATATTTCATACAAGCAGCGCCATATTTACTCCAACAATACTTTATAGGAGGCTTAATTATGCAACTTTTATGCAATGCAGATACTGTTTGGTATCATGGATCCAACATTTACTTTAGGATTTTAAACCCAGGAAGTACAATTACACCTTGGAAAGCTCTTGCTGAAGCTTTTTCACATAAACCTTCACAACTAGAATATGATGATGATGGAAATATACAGCATAATGGTACACAAAAAGGGTATTTGTATAAAATTGACGAACCAATCCTTCTTGAAAAAGACATTTATCCGCATCCACGCAGCACAATGACACAAAATGCTGAATTCCTGACCACTCGTCCTTTGCAGGTAAAATTACTCAAAAAAACGGTTGATATTTAAATTGAATGAGGCAAAAGTCGCAAAAAGTTTATAAGCATTGACAAAACCACAAATTAAGGATATAATATACTAGTTTAAAGTTACAGAATTTTTATTTTTTGCAAAGAGGATATACATGGCAGCAAAAGCAAAATATGATAACGAAAGCATTAGCGCATTAAAAGGACCGGATCGTGTTCGTAAAAGACCTGCTGTAATCTTTGGATCGGATGGCTTGGAAGGTTGCGAACATGCAGTTTTTGAAATCCTTTCGAACTCCATTGATGAGGCACGGGAAGGATATGGGAAAGTCATTCATGTCACTCGATACCTGGATCATTCCATCGAAGTTGAGGACTTTGGTCGCGGTATTCCCGTCGATTATAATGAGCGGGAAAAACGTTACAATTGGGAATTGATTTTTTGCGAGTTATATGCAGGTGGAAAATATAACAATGACACAGGGGAGAACTACGAATTTTCTCTTGGATTAAATGGTCTCGGCGCTTGTGCAACCCAGTATTCATCTGCATATATGGATGTAACAGTCTGGCGCGATGGATATAAGTATACATTACATTTTGAAAAAGGTGCGCTTGTCGGAAAGATGGGGAAAGAGCCTGCAACCACAAAACGTACCGGAACCATTCATCATTGGCTCCCCGATTTGGAAGTTTTCACCGACATTCAAATTCCGGTCGAATACTATACCGATATTCTTCGCCGACAGGCAGTCGTGAATGCCGGACTAAAATTTGTATTTCGAAATGAAGTCGCTCCCGGAAAATTTGACAAAACCGAGTTTCTTTATGAAAACGGAATCCGCGATTATATAACGGAGGTTGTGGGAGAAGCTGCACTGACACCAATCCAGGCGATCAGTGCCGAAAGACGCGGACGTGACCGTGCAGATCGTCCGGAATACAAATTGCTGATTCATGCCGCTTTTTGTTTTTCCAATACCATCGCAATGGCGGAATACTATCATAATTCCTCTTGGCTTGAATATGGCGGTGCACCGGCAACAGCAGTAAAAAACGGCTTTGTCTATGCTATCGATGCCTATATGCGACAAAATGGGAAGTATAGCAAAGGCGAAAGCCGTATTAGCGCTGCGGATGTTTTTGATTGTCTTGTTATTGTCACCAACTGCTTCTCAACACAAACCTCCTATGAAAACCAGACAAAGAAGGCAATAACCAACAAATTTATTCAGGACGCCATGACTGAATTTTTCCGTGCGCAGTTGGAAATTTATTTTATAGAAAATCGTGCCGATGCAGATAAAATTGTTGCGCAAGTTTTAGTCAATAAGCGTAGCCGTGAACAGGCAGAAAGCACACGGCAAAACTTGAAAAAAAAGCTGGCCGGCAGCGTGGATATTTCCAACCGTGTGCAGAAGTTTGTGGATTGCCGTACACGTGATGTCAATCGCCGGGAACTGTATATCGTAGAAGGCGATTCCGCACTGGGTTCCTGCAAGCTCGGCCGTGATGCAGAATTTCAGGCAATTATTCCTGTCCGAGGGAAAATCTTAAACTGTTTAAAATCAGATTTCGATAAAATTTTTAAAAATGAAATTATAACCGATTTAATTAAAGTATTAGCCTGCGGAGTGGAAACAAAAAAACACGCCAAAGATCTTGCAAATTTTGATATAGATGCACTGCGCTGGAATAAAGTTATTATTTGCACAGATGCCGATGTGGACGGTTTTCATATTCGTACACAAATCCTGGCTATGCTTTATCGGCTTGTCCCATCTTTAATTGAAAAGGGATTTGTTTATATTGCAGAAAGCCCGCTGTTTGAAATCGTAACCAAAGATGAAACCTATTTCGCATATAACGAACGGGAGAAAACGGAGATTTTAAAAATGCTGGGGGGAAAACGGTATACTCTTTCCCGTTCCAAAGGGCTTGGCGAAAATGAACCGGAAATGATGTGGAAAACAACCATGAATCCGGCGTCTCGCCGCTTGATTCGCGTAATGCCGGAAGATGTGTTACGCACCGCAGAAATTTTTGATCTGCTTCTTGGTGATAACTTGGCCGGCCGTAAAGAATATATAGCAGCAAATGGTTCGCTTTATTTGGATCTTGCAGACATATCTTAAATGATTAACTGCTTTTACACTCATATGAAATTTAACTGCTACAAAAAAGACAAAAGGTGAAAAAATGCCTCCAAGAAAAAAGAAAAAAACAGAAGTGGAGTTTGTACAGGCAATTATCGATGAACAGGGGATTACCGAAACTTTAACTACCAACTACATGCCTTATGCAATGAGTGTGATTGTTTCCCGTGCAATTCCCGAAATTGACGGATTTAAACCTTCGCATCGAAAACTATTATATACAATGTATACAATGGGTTTGCTTCGTGGCAAACTCACCAAATCGGCGAATATCGTTGGCCAAACCATGAAGCTGAATCCTCATGGAGATTCCGCAATTTACGAAACCATGGTACGCTTATCTGGAGGAAATGGTGCGCTTCTCCATCCATTTATTGAATCCAAAGGGAACTTCGGCCGTTGTTATTCCCGTGATATGGCATATGCGGCTTCCCGTTATACAGAAGCAAAGCTTGCTCCCATAACAGAAGAGATTTTTCGGGATATTGACGCCGATTCGGTCGATTTCATACCTAATTACGACAATACCTTAACCGAGCCATCGCTTCTCCCAACAGCTTTTCCTAATATTCTGGTTAATCCGAATCAGGGTATTGCAGTTGGTATGGCAAGTTCCTTCTGCGGCTTCAATTTGGAAGAGGTTTGTAAAACAACCATAGAGTTGATAAAAAATCCCCAACACGACCTGCTTTCCACTCTATCTGCGCCGGATTTTCCAACTGGCGGAGAGTTAGTTTATAGCCGTACAAACATAGAACGCATTTATGAGACTGGACGTGGGTCTTTCCGCATCCGCGCTAAATGGCGGTATGAGCCAAATGAACATTTGATTGAAATTTATGAGATTCCCTACACAACTTCGGTAGAAGCAATCATGGATAAGACCGCCGAGCTGATAAAAGCCGGACGAATTCGGGAAATTGCCGACATGCGCGATGAAACAGACCTGTCTGGTTTAAAAATTGCAGTTGATTTAAAGCGTGGTGTAGATCCGGAAAAACTCATGCAGAAGCTTTATAAAAACACCTCATTGGAAGATAGCTTTTCCTGCAATTTTAATGTATTAATTGCTGGAACACCTGTGGTTTTAGGGGTGCGGGATCTTTTAAATGAGTGGATTCAATGGCGCTGCGAATGTATTCGCCGCAAAACTCGCTTCATATTGGGAAAGAAAAACGAACGACTTCACCTGTTAAAAGGTCTTTCCAAAATTCTTTTAGATATAGATCGTGCCATCGAAATTATTCGGAATACAGCGGAGGAAAATGAGGTAATTCCGAATTTGATGATTGGTTTTGGAATTGATGAACAGCAGGCAGAGTTTGTTGCAGAAATCCGGCTTCGTAACATTAATAAGCAATACATTTTGCATCGAATCGGAGAAGTTGGGGAACTGGAGAAAGAAATTGAAGAACTCAAAGCACTAGCTGCAAGTGAAAAAAAACTACGCAATGTTATTATTCAAGATCTAACTGCAATCATACGCAAATACGCACAGCCGCGCCGCACAAGTTTAATTTCAGAAGATGAAATTGAAGATGCACAACAGGAATTAGAACAGGTTCCAGATTATAGCGTACATCTTTTTCTTTCCCGCGAGGGCTATTTTAAAAAGATCACTCCACAGTCTCTGCGTATGAGCGGAGAGCACAAGCTTAAAGAAGGCGATGTAATTCAACAACATTTTGAAGCAACAAACAGTGACGAAATCATATTCTTAACCAATCTTTGCCAGGCTTACAAATCACGAGTTTCCGATTATGAAGATACAAAAGCCAGTGTCCTTGGCGATTATCTCCCTGCAAAATTAGGAATGGACGATGGGGAACGTCCAATTTTTGCATTCCTCCCGAGAGATTACTCAGGATCCCTTATTTATATCTTTGAGAATGGAAAAGCCGCCCGCATTTTACAAAATCTGTTCGAAACAAAAACCAACCGCAAACGGCTCACAGGTGCTTACAACAATAAATCACCGCTTGTAGCCTGTTTCGCAATTCAAGAAGAAACAGAGTTGGCTATCTATACGGATACAAATCGGATGCTGGTATTGCATACGGTAATGCTTGCTCCAAAATCTACCCGAGATACAATCGGCGTAAATGTTGTTACACTTAAACCTTCCCAGCACGTTGAGTATGCTTGCCTTTTAGAACAGGCAGGTATTGCCGATGCAAAACGCTATCGTACAAAAACACTCCCTGCTGCCGGTGCCAAATTATTACCGGGTGATGCACGAGATCGTCAATTAGAATTGGATTTAGGATAGTACACAGGTACTAATCCTAAGGTAAGGATTTGCCAATAAAAAAACAGCCGTACCATGACCAAGTAATCGTCATATGGTGCGGCTGTTTGCCATTCTAAATTATATTTTTTGTCTAAAACAATAAGGCTTTTATAATGCTGGGACCAACTGCATCAAGCGAATAAGGTGCAAGAAATGCATGATTTAATTGACCAAGATTGATCTGTAATTCACGGTCAGAATAAATTTTTATGATCTTTTCTGCAAATTTATAGGTGTTCCCTGACGGATAAAGATATCCATTAATGCCATCTCGTACCAAGCTTCGGTTCCCTCGGATATCGGATGCCACAATAGGCAAGCCGCTGGCCAATGCTGCTACCAGGGGGAGTGGAAGTGACTCCTGCAACGAGGAAGAAACTGCTATATCTGCCGCATGACAACACAAACTCCAATTTCGCTGCGCTCCTAAAAAGCCGACCTTTGGCAGTACCCCAAGACTCTCTGCTTTTTCCCGGCAAGTTTCCAAAAGCGGTCCCTCCCCCAAAAGGCAAAGATGTATATCACTGGGAAGAAAACGTAACGCTTGCAATAACATATCATGATTAGAACGCGCAGTAAAATCCGCTATATATAGTAATACAAACGCAGATTCGGGAATTCCAAGCGTATATCGCGCTTCACTTTTTTCTTCCGCGCTGGCCGGATGATAGACATTTAAATCAAGTCCAAGGCCCGGAAAACCATGTAACTGATTCCGATAAAGCTTAAATCGCTTGGCGAATGCAAAATCTTCAGGATTTAATGCAAAAATTTCATCTGTAACACAGCGTAATACTTTTTCTATCAGCAGGAACTTTGACCTGGCCAAAATCCCACTGTCTTTTTCAATGGGATAGCCATCCGAAATATGAACAACATAAGGGCGCGGTGGAGTCAAAAACAGAAGGGCGCTTCGAACCAGATGCGAAACTCGATTTCCATTTAACACGATCAAATCATAGGCCTCATTCCTCAAAATTGGAATCAATGACCGTATTACGGAACAGGCTTCCGTAGAAATTCCAGATGCATTATAAGGCAAAGAAAAGCTTCGCATTATGTAAGGGCATTCATACTGTTGACCTGAAGCAACAGCATGAATTTCCAACCCCTTTTCGGTCAAATCAATCAAATAGGGAAGGTGATATTCTATTAAATGTTCAAAACTGTCTGCAGCATAAAGGATTTTCCGCGGCATGGCTATCTCCTTAATTGAAAACTTATAACTTTAAGAAATCATCTGTCCTGTTTCGATCAGCCAATTGGAAAACACAAGCATTTTTATCCATCTGTGGTCGCATTTATCTCCTCTTGCGCAATCAGGCGATCCCCATACATGAGGTCATACACCATCAGCCGATATGCATCGATCATTTGTTGTGCATCTTCAGGGACTTCGCGATAAGGGTTCCCTTGCGCATCAACAAATAAACGTGCACGGTAAAGGGTCATATAGGGCATAACATTCTGTTCCAGCCAGGTAAAATATGCATTACGTTCCAAACCAATACGTTCAAGCACATGTATACCAAGAAAAGTACAACTTTCCGTGTGGTCCGGCTCAATTTCTTCACTTTTTTCGTAATTAGTCCAGATCAGATACTCTGTAGAGAGCATCTGCGCCAACTCCTGCGCATCCCAATCCGTAGTCATAACATCGCTTGCGTATCCCAATTTAGTAAAAATTGAGCTGCCATCAGAAAGGTTTAAGTTCGGAAGATGATCCCCCCAGAAAACCAACATAACCGGTTCGTCCACTGAGGAAAAATAATCGACCAGCATTCCAAGAGAAGCATCTGCATCCCGTACACCCATCACATAGGAATCAAGAATTTCCAGATCTGTTTCATTCAAATACGGACTACTTGCTTCAATACCGGAATGCTCTGCATATTTATCCGCAACATAGGGCTGATGATTTTGCATGGAAACATTTAGCATAAACAAAGGGGTATCCTGATTCCGTTGTTCGTATAGGGAAATTATTTTTTCTGCAAACGCTTTATCTGATACATACCCACCTTTCATTTCTACATCCGGACCACATGCATCGGAAAAAAGCACCTGATCAAACCCCATACTGTTGTAAATGGATTCGCGATTGTATAAAGCATTCGTATGCGAATGAAAGAAGATCGTATCATAACCATAATCATCAAATACATCCTGTACAGTTGGAAGCTCCGCATAGACTTCTGCAGGAAAAGACGTCAAAGTATCATTTTCATTCAGCAGATAACTGGTCAATCCAGTCAGCACTTCCATTTCCACATAAGCAGTGCCACCGCAATAAGCAGGAGTCATAAAAGAGCCCGATGTATATTCCTGTGCAAGCGCATGATAATTTGCTAACGGATCTTCAGAGAATTCAAGATTTGGCAAACGGGTAATATCGAAAAAACTTTCGGACATGACAAAAATCACATTTGGATAAATCGGTTCTTCTGTTTCCTCCGATATCTCGTTTGCAGGATCTCCTGCAGAATCGGGTGCTGTGATTTGTTCGGAATTCTCCTCCTGTTCTAAATCCGGCATATGCGTTTCTGGCTGGGCAGGTCCAAGCAAAGCATCAATGTCATCCTTACTATAGTCCAGCACATTTGTCTCTACCGAAGCATATGCGCAATAAAGTCCATACAAAACACCAAATTCCTCATTTCGCTCTTCCTGGGTCAACTGTCCGGAACTGATCTGCGCACTGAATTGTGTAAAAGCCGGAGTACACACCACAAGAATTACCAAAACTATAATTATACACATCCAGGCGATACGACCTCGACGTGTAATGGACTTTTTGACCATGTGATCCATAAAGATCAACCCTGCAAATGTTAAAACAACAATGGCAAGAGCCAAAATAGATTCTAAAGAAAAGGTTAATTGCGACTTTGCATATCCGCCAATTTCGAAAAGCTGTCCCGTCATTGTAAAATCACTTAAAAGTAAAGGTGCACTATTAATGCTGCATTTAAAGTAATTCACAAATGCTAGTAACAGGGAAAATACTCCCGGTAATAAGTATCCGATCCATAAACGTTTAGTAAGCACGTAAACGGCTGCCATTATCAGTCCTGTTAAAAAAATCGTACAAAGTGAAGCAATCGGATGCGTAAAAATCCAGATAAACGACCTGGCTGTATTTTGTAATTGAACCAATTGCATTACCCATAAAAGCAAAAACATGGAAAAGAATACTGATACCGACACAATAACAAACGGATGCTTTGAAATATATACTTTGATTCTTTGAATATGCAAAACAGACACGACCTTATAAAAAGATAATTTGGACCGTAAAGCACATACATAAAGTTGCACTCCATAGGCCAAAAAATAAAAACAACCACGCCTCTAGAATGGAAAAACAGCCCTTGAAACAAGCTTCATGGGCTGTTTTTATTTTTACACAGATCCGGTAAAAAATCCAGCTTATTTATGTAAATTTTAATATTCTCGACGTCCATCCAATGCTCGAAGCAGCGTTACCTCATCGGAGTATTCCAAATGTCCGCCAACCGGGATACCATATGCCAGACGCGTAATCTTTATATGGAACGGACGTAATAAACGGGCAATATACATTGCCGTAGCCTCACCCTCTGTATCTGGGTCCGTTGCCATAATAATCTCATCAATATCTTCCGTTCCCACCCGCCGGATCAGCTCCTTAATTCGAAGTTCATCCGGCCCAATATGGTTAATAGGGGAGATTACTCCGTGAAGCACGTGATACCGCCCTGCATACTCATGCGTTCGTTCGATTGCGGCTACATCACGTGGATCAGAAACTACACAAATCGTCCTGGGGTCTCGAGTATCCGAAGCGCAAATCGGACATAACTCCGTATCGGACAAATTGCAACAAATCGAGCACTGACGAACACCATGCTTTGCTTCTACAATTGCAGCTGCAAAATCTTCTGCCTCTGCATCGGATAAACCCAGAATATAAAAAGCAAGCCGCTGTGCGCTTTTATGCCCAATACCAGGCAAACTTTCAAATTTCTCAATCAGCCGCTCTACATTCGCGGAAAACGCACGCATTATAATAGCCCACCCATTCCACCGGAGAAACGTCCAAGCGTCTTCTGCTCATCCTCCTTCGCGGCAGCCAACGCACCGTTATACGCCGTCGTAATCAACTCGCAAAGCATTTCTGCATCCTCCGGATCGATTGCATCGGGTTGGATCTGCACGGTAAGAATTTCGTGACGCCCATTAATTTTAATAGTAACCGCACTACCGCCAGCTGTAAAAGTATATTCCTGTTCATCCAGCTGCGCACGGGCTTTTTCTATATCTGCCTGCATTTTTTGCGCCTGACGGAGCATCGCATTCATGTTCATCCCACCCATTGGGATTTTCGGCTTTGCCATAACCATACACCTCTTATTTAAAATCAATATGTACTCCAGCATCCAGGCCGCTGGAAATAATCTGATCAAATCCGTTCTGCATAACCGGTTTCTGCAACGAAGGATCTCCTATGCAAATTGAAACCCGAAGATTGTGCTGATTCCATTGGTTCTGTGCGGCATTACTAAGAATTGCTTTCACGTCCGGCTTATCCAGAAGCCGTTTTGCCAAATCGCTTTCAACGGAAACAACCAGCGTATCGTCCATCAGATAGAATTTGGAAAGAATCAAATATGTAGAAACTGAACGAGATAATTGCGGTTTGACCGCATCAATCAGAGCTTTTTTTCGCTGTGGATTCAACTGATCAAGTTTGCTGTCCGTCGTCTTATCGGATTGACCAGACGGTTCCTGTCGGTTCGGAATTGTACGGCTGACACTTCCAGATGACAACGCCGGCGGATCCAGTGGCTCCGGAGGCTGTAAAAAAGCTTCTTCATCCCACGGTGGAAGATCCGCATCGGAAAGCGGTGGCGGCTGCTCAGATTCTACCGACACATCCGTTTTGGACTTATGATGTTCAGAATCATTTATTTTTTCCTTCTGGGGCAACCCTGTCTGTCTTGAAACATCCGATAAATAGAACGCGGTAAGTTTGGATTCCAATGCTGCCACTTTTCCTGCCAAATCTGCATCTGCATTATACATCAATTCCGGCGTACAAAGTTTTATCAGACACATTTCGCTTTCCAAACGTCCAGAACTGGAACGGGATAGGGAATCGATAGTTTTTTGGAGCTGACCAATACTGTCTACAACACGTTTTGGAACAAAACACTTTGCGGTCTGCCGCAAAGCATCCGTATCATTTTGCGGTGTAATCAATGCCGATACTGCAGTTGG
>CALWJF010000095.1 GCA_944380935.1 uncultured Clostridia bacterium | reverse complement strand
GCCTGACGCTTCCCTTCAAGATCGGAAATCACGTCTTCAAATTGAATCGACTCTCCGGAAAGCGCCGCACGGGCCTGCTCAATAATCCGCTCATCCAGACCCAGCCTTTTGGATATGGCAAATGCGTTCGATTTCCCCGGTACGCCGATGAGCAAACGATAAGTCGGACGCAGGGTCTCCAAGTCAAATTCACAGGCTGCGTTTTCCACACCGGGCTGCGTCAACGCATACATTTTTAATTCTGCATAATGCGTCGTCGCCACCAGGCGCGCACCCTGGCTCCGGCAATGTTCAATAATAGCCATTGCCAGTGCGGCGCCTTCCGTTGGGTCCGTGCCCGCGCCAAGCTCGTCAAACAGGACAAGCGACCGGTCGTCCAGCTGTTCCAGGACGCCGACTATATTGACCATATGGGAAGAAAACGTCGAAAGGGACTGAGAAATACTCTGTTCATCGCCAATATCCGCAAAAATTCGCGTAAACAGCGATACTGTTGATTCCTCGGAGGCCGGGATTAACAGTCCGCACTGCGCCATCAGCGTCAAAAGGCCAATGGTCTTAAGCGCGACCGTTTTGCCGCCCGTATTGGGGCCGGTAATGACCAGCGTATCAAAATCGCCTCCGACGCGGATATCAATCGGCACCGCCTTATGCGGATCAAGCAGCGGATGCCGTGCCCGGCGCAGGTCAAGAATCAGATCCTCCGATAAATGCGGTTCAAAAGCGTCGGTAGCCCGGCAATATTGCGCTTTGGCAAACACTGCGTCAAGATAACACAGATTCTGCATATCATCTTCAATTGCGCCTGCGTAATTGGCCACTTCAGCACTTAGCGCAGCAAGAATCCGTTGTATTTCCTTTTCTTCTTTTGCCCCAAGCAGGCGGATTTCATTGTTGGCTTCCACAACCTGTTCCGGTTCGATAAATAACGTCGCGCCCGAAGCGCTGACATCGTGCACCAAACCGCGGATATCCGCACGATGCTCCACTTTCACCGGCACGACAAAACGCCCGCCGCGCTGGGTAATCAGCGCTTCCTGCAAAGAACGGGAATACGTGGGCGATGAGATAATCCGCTGAAGCACTTCCCGCACACGGGCATTCGCCTGCCGGATATGCCGGCGGATCGACGCCAGTTCCGGGGACGCAGAATCTGCCAGCTCGTCCTCATTCAGCACGCTCCCGGAAATCAAATTCTCCAGTGTACGATTGATATGCAAGGCTCGAAACCGGGTGTCAAGGCAGGTCCGCAGCCCATCACGCCGGGCGTCGGGATCGCCGTATTCCTGCGTTGCGCGCGCACAGCGCAACAAGTCGCAGATCTTTAAAAGTTCCCCAGGTGAAAGAGATCCTCCGATTTCCACACGCCGAAGCTGTACCGTCACATCCGAAAGGCCGGAAAACATTGGGGCGCTGCGCGTACGCATCAGCGCCAATGCATCCGTAATTTCCCGCATTTTGGCACGGATATCCTCTAAATACAGATATGGCTGCATAGCCAGAATCATCGTTTTGGCACCATCCGATACCGCATAGGCGGCAATTTGTTCCAGTACCTGCGGAAGTTCCAGCGTCAGCGTCGATTTTTCATAAAGCGTCTGACTCATTTTTCCCTCCGTCGCCAATGGGGTCCATCAGCGCGTGATAAACATCTAACGTTTCATATTTGCGTCCGGTCTGGACACGCAGATAGCGCTCACACAATGCATGCAATGCCTGGACAGACGCATCCCCTATAGAAAAGGCAAACAGTTTCGGCATCGGCGCCGAAACAATATAACGCATTGCCTGGACCGTTCCCGGCGGCGCAGGCATCACGGCCAGGCTGCCGCGCTGTACACATTGCGTACAATAAACAGCCGCGTCTTCCGGGCTGAAATATGCAAGGTCTCCGCAACCGCATCCGCCGCAAGTTTCCAACTCCGGCGCAAAACCCGATTCCGCAAGAAGACGTAACTCAAACACCGCTTTGATAAGCGGAATGGGTCTTTTCTCTGTAACCAGTGCATACAGGCAATTCAGCGCAAGCCGTAAAACCTGTACATCCGGCTGCCCGGTCACACAGACATCATAAAGCACCTCGGCAAAATAAGACGCCGCAGTCAGTGCTTCCAAAGACCGGGACAGGCCGAAAAAAGATTCAATGCTGCGCGTTGCGTCGACTTTATAACGGCCGCGGCTTTCTATCAGCGTAAAATGGGCATAATTAAACAACCGGGTGCCTGCAGACAGGGAAGAACCTGCCTTGCGGGCTCCATATGCGGTCGCCGTTACCACACCTTGTGTTGCCGTCAAAATCGTCAAAAGTGAATGGTTCTCTTTTAAAGGAAGTTCGCGAATAACCAATCCCGGCGTTTCCAGTTTTTCATTCATACCCAAAGTCCCGAATGGAATAACCGTCGTCGCGCCAGTTTTCACGGATTTTTACCCAAAGCGTTAAATAAACTTTTTTCCCCAGCAGCGTCTCCATATCCTGACGTGCATACTGCCCGACTTTTTTTAACATCGCGCCGTTTTTCCCAATCACGATGCCCTTATGGGACTCCTTTTCGCAATAGATCACAGCCCCGATTTCCGTATATTCCGCATTGGACTCATCAAATTTTTCTATTTCCACGGCAATACCATGCGGCACTTCGCGGTCCAGCAGCCGCAAAAGCTTTTCCCGGATAAACTCCGCCGCCATGACCCGCTCGCTTTGATCGGAGAAAACTCCCTCTTCATACAATGCCGGGCCGTCTTGGCACAATTTATATAATTCTTCGCGTAAAATTTCCACGCCGTCCCCGGTTTTCGCGCTGGCAGGCAGTATCGTTACAAATTCCCCCAGCGCTGCATATTGTTCGATTACTTGCAAAATTTCCAGTTTATCAACCGCATCAATCTTATTAATCAGCAAAAGCATCGGTACGCCTTCGGCCTGCATACGGGAAATCAGCATTTTTTCCTGTTTCCCGGGTGCGCGCGGTTCGACAACCAGGATTCCGGCGTCGGTATCACTGACAGATTCCTGCACCACACTGACCATGTAATCGCCAAGTTTGTTCTTCGGCCTATGAAACCCAGGAGTATCCACAAAAATAAACTGTGCGTCACGATAAGGCACAATCCCGGTGGTCCGGTTACGCGTTGTCTGCGGTTTATCGGATACAATGGTCACTTTTTCGCCGACCAGCGCATTGGTCAGCGTCGATTTACCGACGTTCGGACGGCCGAGTATGGTAAAAATTCCGGTTTTCTTTATTTCCATAAACATCTCCATCGGTTCATTGTACAGGCTGCGCCACACGCGGAAGATGCAGCGCCTTCATAACCGCTTCCTCCCGCCTGCGCATTTTCCTGCGCCGCGCCGCATCCCCCACATGGTCATAGCCGAGCAAATGCAGTGTGGAATGTACCGTCAAATAACCGCACTCCCGCTCAACGCCATGCCCAAACTGCCGGGCCTGCGCAACTGCGCGCTCATAAGACAATACCACATCGCCCAGTTCTACACAATGGCTGCTCGGATCATAATCCCAACGTGCAGGCAGCGTACCTTTCCCATCATACCAATCCAGCAGCGGGAACGAAAGCACATCCGTTGCCGCATCAATCTGACGGTATTCCCGGTTCATCGTCCGTATGCCCGCGTCATCGGTCACGGTAACGCAGACCTTGCACCGGAAAGGAACCTGTTCGAGCATCAGCACGGCACGAATGCAGCGTCGAATCAGGCGCGCACATCTGCGGTCTGCGCCATGAATTTCTATCTTATGCAATTTCAAAACCATGGCGTTTACTCCCTTTTCTCCACAACGTAGCGTTTTTTATATTCCCGCGAGTTTTTTTCCATATTTTTTCGCTCATACGCTTCATAGGCGCGAATAATACGCTGAACCAGTTCATGCCGCACTACATCCCGATCTGTGAGCTTCACGATTCCGATTCCTTCAACATTATTCAGAATTTTCAATGCGCTTTTCAGGCCGCTGGCTTTTCCGGTAGGCAAATCAATCTGGGTATCGTCCCCGTTGACAACCGCCTTTGACCCAAAACCAATCCGTGTCAAAAACATCTTCATCTGTTCCGGCGTCGTATTCTGCGCCTCGTCCAGAATAATAAAACTATCGTCCAGCGTACGCCCGCGCATATAAGCAAGCGGCGCAACTTCGATATTGCCCCGTTCCACACAATGATGATAGGTATCCGGCCCCATCAGATCAAACAGGGCGTCATAGAGCGGGCGCAGATAAGGATCGACCTTTGACTGTAAATCACCGGGCAGGAACCCTAGCCGTTCCCCGGCTTCAACAGCCGGGCGGGTGATAATAATACGGTCAACCTGTTTTTCCCGAAACGCTGCAACAGCAGCGGCAACAGCCAGATAAGTCTTTCCCGTACCGGCAGGGCCGACGCAAATGGTCACCGTGTTTTTTCCAATCGCATCGATCAGATTCTTCTGGCCCAGCGTTTTGGGTTTTACAGGTTTTCCACGTGCCGTAACGCACACAACGCCGCGCGTCATTTCCCCAACACGCTCAACTTTACCTTCACGTGCCAGCCCTGCCACATACGACACCGTCTGTGCATTAATATCCTCGCCTTTGGCAGCAAGTTCTAGAAGCCCTTCGATCGCTTTCGCTGCCAGCATTACATTTTCAGGATCGCCCACAAGTTTGATTTCCGTACCGCGATACACCGCCTGCACATCAAACTCTCGCTCAATGATCCGAATGTTTTCATCAAAAGAACCAAAAACGCTGATTAAATACTCCAGTCTCTCTACATTTAGAATTTGCTCCATCGTAAACCCTCGGAATCGCTTTTGTATTTTTTCATTTATTCACGGACGACCGTCTGGCCAATATTCCGTTCACATTTTCCATAGGCATAGGCATATAGGATTTCCCCGCTTTCCCGCGCCGATGCACTGGTAATCTCCACACCTGCATCCAGGCTCTGCGTAATACGCCGTGCAGTTGCCGTCAAATCCGCCGCGAGATCCTGTGCCGAAAAAGCAGCGTCAAAAGTTTCATATTCAATATATCGTTCTTCAACAAGCGTGACAGGAAACTCCCAGCCGCCCAGAGACAACGTATGTCTTGTTATTATTTTATCATAATTGTCAAATACCTTTCCATCATTTTTATAAAAATTTATCCGTTTTTTTCCTATAACCAGCGCCCAGCGTGTCTTTTCCCGGCCGGTCGGCGTTTTTCCTGTACCCGTCAGCGGCAGTGCGAGCGTTGTCTTATACCAAACGTCCGCCAGCACATCCGCGCGTGCGTGGGTAACCAGACTCTTTCCATCCAGCCGCAAGTCCACTGCCCCGGAGACCAATAAAGTACCCGGGGTCACAACATCCCCGATTTTCACCTGTGCCTGCCCTTTATAAACAGACAAATCGCGGACAACGCCATGAAAATCCGAAATAATATCCGCAGGAAGCGCCTCATTGATCACTTCCGGGACTGGTTCACGTTCCCGCACATCCACAGTCGCATGACTGCCATGGAATGTAACGGTAAACCAAATCAGCTCCGGAATTTCCATTAAAATGACATTGCGCAAATCCGAAGCATCTACCGTACGTTTAAATGTCCCAAAATCCAGGCCGTTTTTCTGCATCGCCTCCATAATCTGCCGGGGCTGAACGGTTTCATATCCGGTAAACTCGAAGGAAAGCACCATTGTATTCATCAGCACGCATATGCCAAGAAAAACAAGCAGTGTACAGGCCAGCAGCTTTTTCTTCCACAAACGTTTCATACCATAGTGCACACCACGCCGGTTAACGATGCGGATTTGGCAGGCGCTGCGACGTACCAGCGGCGCAATAGACAAGAATGACCGGGCAGACATGGAAACACGCAGGCAGTTGCTCTCCCGGTATTCGATCCCCCAAACGTGGATTTCATGCTGCGCGCACAGATTTAAAAACCTTTCCGGACTGGTCCCTCGAATTTCCGCACGCACGCTCGTCGACAGATAATGTGCAAAACTCTGTAATTTTTTCATCGTTCAAACGATATCGAATCGATAACGCCTCCCACACAGATTCCCAGTTTATCCATTGCCAATATAATCAATCCGCTCCCCTGTATACATATGCGCAGCCCCGCTCTGGATACGCTTAAAAATTCCGGCGTATATGCCAGCAGTACCGTATGCCCGCCGATCAGTACTTCTTCATTTCCGGAAAGGATGATACGCGGCACAGGCCGCAACGCATCCGGCGGAAGCTCCATCGCCTGTGTAATCTTTTTTAACCAACCCACTTTCGCCATAACAACACCTCATCGAAGCATATGCACCCAAGTGCGCCACATATATTTACCATCCCCTGTAAAAAGGAGCGATGTTTAACTATATGATGCGGAAAAACAAATTAGGCTTATTTTACAGATTCCTGTTTGCGCTGGCCATCCTTGCCAGTCTGGTCGGGCTGGTAGTATATACCGATGCCTGCAAGGAAACCGCGGGAAAAGCCGCCGCGATGTGCATTGAATTAATTCTTCCCTCTCTATTTCCTTTTCTTGTACTTTCCAACCTGATTATTGGCATGGGATATGCGCGTACGCTCGGACGTATCTGCGCGCCTTTAATGCGGCGGCTGTTTAATCTCAGCGGCGCCTGTGCCGGGCCCTTTTTGATGGGTATAATCGGCGGATACCCCATAGGTGCAAAAAGCGCCGTTGCCCTATATGAAAGCGGTCAATGCAGCCGGTCCGAATGTGAACGGATGCTTTCTTTTTGCAACAATTCCGGGCCGGCGTTTATCCTGGGTGTAGTCGGAAGCGGGGTCTTTTCCAGTTCACAGGCCGGGCTTTTACTTTATGCCGCCCATGTCCTGGCTTCCATCACCGTCGGAATCGCCTTTCGTTCCTATAAGAAAAAAGACGTTTCCAGTGCGGCAGGCCATACGCCGGTGCTTTATGAACAGCGCCGGTTCAGCTCCGTTTTTACGGAATCCGTTACACATGCCCTGGCGTCTATCGGCAACATCAGCGCCTTTGTCATCTTTTTTGCCGTCGCCACAGATCTGCTCTTTACATCCGGCATTCTTTCCGCCTTTGTTCAGACGATCACCCGGTTGCTATCCCCGTTGGATATTGCCCAAAGCAGCATCGAGCGCATTGCCGTCGGCTTCCTCGAGATGACTTCCGGTCTTAGCGGCCTGTCCGGCGCTGCCAACAGTATCGGCTCGCAGCTGGCAATGGCGGCGTTTATGTTGGGCTGGGCCGGAATCAGCGTCCATTGCCAGGTAATCAGTTTTTTGGATTCCGGCGGACTGTCTTTGAAACCGTATATTTTGGGGAAATTCTTACACGGCGCAATTTCCGCAGTCTATGTACGTTTCTTTCTCGCTGCATCGGGGATCGGGATACCTGCCGCAGCTTATGCACAAGTCGAATTGCTGTCTTATATTCGCTCTCCCGCCATCATCGCTTACGCCACCGCCGGCTGCGCCGCAGTGGCTGTGCTGTTTGCGCTGCCTTATATCTTTAAATTTTTTAGAAAACCCCTTTGATTTTTTGCCTTAAAGCGTTTATACTAGAATGGGAATGAGGAGGAATTTTATGTTGTTTCGAAAAGATATTCCGCATACATGCGCCTTATGTCAGTTCTCAAGATCCATCGATACGGCAGAATTCCTTTGCAGCCGTTATGGCGTTGTAGGTGCAAATTATAAGTGCCGAAGATTCAAATATGACCCGACTAAACGAATTCCCTCTCCAAAACTGAAGGTTTCCTCTGATCTCGATTTCAAAATCGAGGGTTGAGCGCCTTGTATTTGGGCATAACATAGAGGAATTTTACATTTCTTTATGTTGATTCTTTCATTTTGCTCGTTGACATGCCTCTTTCTTGCTGGTATAATCAGAATGGAAAACGAGGAAATTGTCTTGTGCATTTGAAACGCGTCGGATATTTTCCGCCGTTATATACGCAGTATCGTGTTTTTGTAAAGCAGTTTTGTGCTGCGTATTCTTTCGGCCTGGGCCGCATTGTGCCGGCACAGTGGCCGCTTATTCCGCAATACTACACTCATGTGTCAAAAGAAAAGGAGTTAGATTATGACTACGAACAAAGCTGTTTTGTCCTGGGTCGATGAAATGGTCGCACTGACCAAGCCGGATCGCGTCGTCTGGATTGACGGCAGCGAAGATCAGCTCGAAGCGCTGCGCGCTGAGGCGTGCTCTACCGGCGAAATCGTCAAGCTTAATCAGGATCTGCTTCCGGGTTGCTACTACCACCGCACCGCTGTCAATGACGTTGCGCGTGTAGAAGGCCGTACCTATATCTGCACCCCCACCAAGGAAGAAGCTGGTCCTACCAATAACTGGATGGACCCGGCTGAAATGTACAAGCTCCTGTGGGGCCTGTATGACGGCGCCATGAAGGGCCGTACCTGCTATGTCCTCCCGTATTCCATGGGTCCTGTTGGTTCTCCGTTTGCCAAATATGGCATTGAGATTACCGATTCCATTTATGTTGTCCTGAATATGAATATTATGACCCGCGTCGGACAGAAGGTTCTGGATGCGCTGGGCGATAATCCTGATTTTATTAAGGGAATTCACGCCAAAGCAGATCTGGATGAGGAAAATCGTTACATCGTACAATTCCCGCAGGACAATTACATCTGCTCCGTCAACTCCGGTTACGGCGGAAACGTTCTGCTTGGTAAAAAGTGCTTTGCATTGCGTATTGCTTCCTATCTTGGCCGTAACGAAGGCTGGATGGCCGAGCATATGCTCATTCTGGGCATCAAGTATCCGGACGGCACGAAGAAGTATGTCACGGGTGCGTTCCCGTCCGCATGCGGTAAGACCAACCTCGCCATGCTGATCCCGCCGAAGTATTTCCGTGATCAGGGTTATGAAGTGGAAACCGTCGGTGATGACATCGCCTGGCTGCGTGTCGGCGAAGACGGACAGCTCTATGCCATCAACCCCGAATATGGTTTCTTTGGCGTCGCGCCTGGCACCAATGAGAAATCCAATCCCAACGCATTGGCTTCCACCCGCAAAAACACCATCTTTACCAATGTCGTCATGACCAAAGACGGCGGCGTTTGGTGGGAAGGTCTTGATAAGAACCCGCCGCACGGTGTTGAAAACTGGAAGGGCGAACCGTGGAATCCGGACGACGGGTCCAAGGGCGCACATCCGAACTCTCGTTTCACTGCACCGGCAATTAACTGCCCGTGCATCAGCCCCGAATTTGAGAATCCGCAGGGCGTGCCGATTTCGGCGATCATTTTTGGCGGCCGCCGTGCCAAGACCGCTCCGCTGGTTTATGAATCCCGCGACTGGACCCATGGCGTATTTGTTGGTTCCATTATGGCCTCTGAAACAACCGCAGCTGCTTCCGGTGCAGTCGGCGTAGTCCGCCGCGATCCGATGGCAATGCTCCCGTTCTGCGGTTACAACATGGGCGATTATTGGCAGCATTGGCTTGATATGGGCAAGAAGATCAAAAAGCAGCCTCACATCTTCAATGTCAACTGGTTCCGTCTTGACGACGAAGGCAACTTCATGTGGCCGGGATTCGGCGATAACTTCCGTGTTCTGCTTTGGATTCTGGCTCGCTGCGAGGGCAAGGCAGATGCAGTCGAAACACCCATTGGTTTCGTTCCGAAGCCTGAGGATATCGATCTGACAGATTTGGATTACGAAATCAAGAAAGGCCATAAGTTCACGGAAGATGATCTGAAGAGCATCCTTACCGTCGAAAAAGACTGGTGGCTTGAGGATATTGAAAGCATTAAGGACTTCTATGGCAAATTCTCTGAGGGCAAAGTTCCGGCAGAACTGTGGTCTGAACTTGAAAAACTGGAGAACAATCTCAAGAAATAAAACATATAGAACAACCAAGGGCCGAGACAGAAAATTCTGTCTCGGTTTTTTTATCGCACTTTTGAATCAGATCCATATAATGCCCGCGCAAATTTTTCCAGTGCCGTTCTTTTTTTTCGATAAAATGTTGATTTCTCCATATGCAGCAATTCCATAATATCTTCCGGTGTAAATCCCTCCACGGCATAACGAAACAACAAAATTTGTTTTTCTTCCGAATCCAATATGCAAAGCGCGTTTACGATTCGTTCAATCCGCAGATGCAGAGCCTCCGCCTCCCGCTTCCGCAAAAGTAACCGCACGCCGTCTTCAATCTGCTGCTTATCCATGGAAGGATTTCTATCGTTCCCGGTTATTTCTGCTTCTTTGATCCCCTGTCCAGACATGCCTATGCATTCCAGATTCATTTGTGCAGTATACAACTGTCGAAGTTTCTGCAGTTCTTCTTTGGCGCGGCGACAGTTGTCCATAAACATCCTCCCTTTTTGTCTTTTATTTGCGTTTTGCAATATTTATCGTTTGAAATGTTCAATTTTTATTGCATATCGCAATAAAATATGTATTTATTCGAAGAAAATCTTATGATTTTTTGCTTTTTTCTGCAAAATCAATTGCAACTCAAAAATAAAACGGCTATAATAAATATATCTGGAAAACTATATACGAGGTTTATATATGCCTATCCAATACCATTCTATGCCCGAAGAACGGGGCCAGCGAATCCGCGAAATGCGTAAAAAAAAGGGGCTGACCGGAAAACAATTAGCGAAACTTCTGGATGTAAATACCGGTACAATCAGCCGCTATGAAAAAGGCATCACAAAGCATATTAAAGAACCCATACTCGAGGCTATTGCCCGATATTTGGATACAGATATTCACTATTTAAATACAGGAAAACCAACAAAAAATCCAGCTATTCAAATAACTTCGCACAATTTTGATACGCTTGAATCACCCATACCCGCCTACCAGAGAATATTTAAACAATCTCAGGTACAGGAAATTCTGAGCGAGCTTGATAAAATTCAAAAAAATCAATCAGATTTCCAACAAAATGCGGACCATTCCTTTGTCATGATTGCAGAAGAAGATTCCTCGGACCTTCGCATCCTCCGTCAGGATTACCTTTTTATTGAACCTTGTAAGCATCTTGTACCGGAAAGAGTAAATCTAGTGTTAGAAAACAACAAAATCCGTTTTTTTCGTGCTCTTAAAATGGAAAACGCCACGTTATTGCAGATCTCGGACCGTGAAGCAGTTTCAGATGCGAACTTGGGTCGGTATAATTTGAAATTAATTGGTGTCTGTTTAAAATTAGAGCGAAAAAACGTTTGATGTTTATGATTATTCTATCATGCGAACAAATGTTTGTCAATTCATCTGGAGGAGATCTTATGTCCGGCGTTATCGTTCTGCTTGTATTGTTAATTCTTCTGGCTTGTTACGGACTCTATACTGTTTCCCATCTTCTGTTACGGCGCCTTCTCCCCTATAAACCCAATGCAACATTTTATCTTTCGCTTGGCATTGCATTCTGTTTCTTCGCAGTCTTTGCTTTGAGTGCCACAAGTGCAATTACGCAAATTCGCTCACAGGCTTTTGAGCAGGGACGTGCAGAAGCAACCGTTGCGTCGGAGGACAACCAGCAAACTGCCTCTACGGATACAACCCAGCTTTACACCAGTGCCTACACACAAGGGTATACCGATGCCATCGACGAATACATCAACCGCATTCTGGTTTCCGCACTGGAAGATGCCTATCCATTGGATTCACAATCCGGAGTTCAGGAATCGGAGCTCCAAGATCCGATCGACGAAGAGTCGGAAATGGGGCGCACAGACGATACAAATGCTCCGCAGGTTTCGGCACAAAATCCCGGTTCTCAAGGTGAGGACAATGCCTCTATTGAAACCGATTCCATTCCCGAAACCGGCACAACCGTTTACTATACCAGTTCCGGAAGCGTTCTTCATCTTAGGCGCGATTGCTCATACTTGAAGAACTCTTCGGAAATTTTAAGCTGTGATCTTTCCGAAGCTCCGGACCGGCCATTGTGCTCCCGCTGCGGATAAGTCCACAAATAAAACCGCTTTCGGCCATCGCCGCAGTCTTTGCGTTTTCTAAGGACTGCGGCGGTTTGATATTTTACCGTAGGAAGTTGCAAAACTATAAATTTGTGTTATAATATTTTTCTAGGATCGTTTTCTTTTCGGAGGGTAAGAATGAGTAGAATTATCGCGGTTGCGAATCAGAAAGGCGGCGTTGGAAAGACAACAACCGCCGTCAATACCGCTGCCGCCCTTGCCTCTGCGGGAAAAAAAACGCTTTTATGCGACTTTGATCCTCAGGCAAACGCAAGCTCAGGGCTTGGTATTTTTCGGGACCCGGAAAGAAAAAGCGTATATAACGGTTTGATCGATGGTATGCGGGCGCAGGATTTGATTCTCCATACAAAATTTTGTGACCTGCTTCCCTCCGCGATTGAATTGGCTGGTGCAGAAGTAGAGCTGGTTGGTACAGCTCGACGCGAACACAAGCTGCGCTGGTTGCTTAACGAAGTAAATGCCGTATATGATTACATTCTAATCGACTGCCCGCCTTCTCTTGGGTTATTGACGCTGAATGCGCTTGTGGCGGCAGACTCTGTACTGGCGCCAATCCAATGCGAATATTATGCGTTGGAAGGCCTTTCCCAACTGATGCAGACCATCCGGTCTGTGAAAAAAGCCTATAATCCTGCATTGGTGATCGAGGGCATTCTACTGACAATGTTTGATGGACGCACAAACCTTTCTCAACAGGTCGTGCAGGAAGTTAAGCGCCATTTTGGCGCGCAGGTTATCCCGGTGGTTATCCCGCGCAACGTACGGTTGAGCGAAGCGCCAAGTCATGGTCTGCCGATTTGCGCTTATGATCGTTCTTCCAAAGGCGCAAAATGTTATGAAAGGCTTGCAAACTATATCATAGATAAAAATAAGAGGTGAACCCATGAGTTCCAAAGGACTCGGGCGCGGCCTTTCCGCGCTTTTAGGCGACACGCCCGACCAGACGGAATCCGGCGTAATGCTTCGCCTTACCAGCATTGAACCCAATCCTGACCAGCCGCGCAAAAATTTCGACCCAAAGGCTTTGCAGGAATTGGCCGATTCCATCCGCGAAAACGGCCTGATCCAGCCTCTGGTGGTCCGGCCAATTGAGGATGGCCGTTATCAGCTGATCGCTGGAGAACGCCGTTGGCGGGCATGCAGGTTGGCAGGGATGCAGGAAGCGCCGGCTGTCATTCTGGAGGCTGATGAACTTCGTGCCGCGCAGTTGACCTTGATTGAAAACCTGCAACGCGAAGATCTTAACCCGCTGGAAGCCGCACGCGGGTATGATGTTTTGATTTCCCATTTTGGGCTTACCCAGGAGGAAGCGGCCCGGCGTATCGGTTGTTCACGCAGTGCGCTGGCAAATACGCTGCGGCTTTTGTCTCTGGACGATTATTGCCTCCAGTTGCTTTCTGAAAATAAACTCAGCGCGGGGCATGCCCGTACGCTGCTGGCGCTGGAAGACGTATCCCTGCGCCGCCGCGCAGCAGATATCTGCGTAGAACAGGAACTCAGTGTCCGTGCGCTGGAATCATTGGTAAAAAAATTGGAAAAAACACCTTCGGTAGAGAAAAAGGAACCTGAGTTGCAGGTTGATTATGCGTCGGATCTTTCCCGCCGGCTCTCCCAAAGCCTGGGCCGAAAGATTACGGTGCGGGCAGGCGCAAAAAAGGGAAAAATTGAAATTGAATATTATGGCAATGATGACCTGGATGGTCTGGTTGCTTTGCTAGAAAGATTTGTACAGCAGTAAGAAAGGCAGGAGTTTCCATGCTTGATATTAGACTTCTCCGCGAAGACCCCGAATCGGTAAAACAGCGTTTGCTTGCAAAAGGTGTCGATTGCAGCGAAACCATTGACCGTATCCTGGAGCTGGATCTCCAGCGCCGTGATTGGATCGGGCAAGCCGAAAAACGCAAGGCCGAACAAAACCGCATTTCCAAGCAAGTCCCTATTTTGAAAAAACAAGGGCAAGATGTTTCTGCAATCTTCGCCGAAATGAAGTCGCTTTCTGATCAGGTTAAACAGGCGGATGCAAAGGTTCGGGAAATTGAAGAGGAATACCGTATGCGGATGCTTTCTCTTCCCAATCTTCCTGATCCTGACCTAAAACCAGGCGGCAAGGAAAACAATGAACCGCTGCGTTATTTTGGCGAGCCGCATAAGTTTGATTTTACGCCCAAAAACCACGTTGAATTGTGTAATGAACTTGGTCTGATCGATTATGAACGCGGTGTCAAGCTCGGCGGCAATGGTTTCTGGATTTACAAAGGGATGGGCGCACGGCTTGAATGGGCGCTTTTGAATTATTTTATTGACACGCATCTGGCTGACGGCTATGAATTCATTCTCCCGCCGCATATGCTGGAATATGAATGCGGCGTGACTGCCGGGCAGTTCCCCAAATTTGCTGATGAAGTCTATAAAATCGCCAATCCCACCGACGAGGGGCGAATTCATTATATGCTTCCCACGGCAGAAGCAGCGCTTGCCTCCTACTACCGCAATGAAATTTTGGCGGAATCTGATCTTCCGAAAAAAATGTTTGCTTATACCCCTTGTTTCCGCAGGGAAGCCGGCTCCTACCGCAGCGATGAGCGCGGTATGGTCCGAGGGCATCAATTTAATAAGGTGGAAATGTTCCAATTCACGCTACCGGAACAGTCGGATGAAGCCTTTGAAGAACTGGTTGCAAAAGCAGAAGCTCTGGTCCGCGGTTTGGGTTTCCACTTCCGTACGGTCAAGTTGGCCGCTGCGGACTGCTCCGCTTCCATGGCACGTACGTATGATATTGAAATTAATATTCCTTCCATGAACGGCTATAAAGAAGTCAGTTCCGTTTCCAACGCACGCGATTACCAGGCTCGCCGTGGCTCTATTCGGTTTAAGCGGGAAGCTACCGGTAAAACCGAATATGTTCACACCCTTAATGGTTCCGGCCTGGCTACGTCCCGCATCCTTCCCGCCCTTGTTGAACAAAATCAATGTGCAGATGGTTCTATTGTGGTTCCTGAGGTCCTCCGCAAATATTTGGGCGGTATGGAACGAATTCAAAAATAAAATAAGTAAGGAATTTTGCTTTTGGGGCCTGATTGGCTCCCGGCAAATCATATAAGCAGATGTATCAGAGCAGGATCTGTTGCTTTTCCGGCCACAGGCCGGAAAAAATGCCGTTTGCCGCCAATGCAAACAGTTATGCATTCCTCCAATTTCAAAATGCGCTTGAACGCGCCATTCAGGATGCCATCCATTCCGGTTATCAGCATTTTATCACCGGGATGAGCCGCGGTATGGATCTTTGGGCTGCGCAACTGGTTATACGTTTCCGAAGCGCATACCGGAATCTGGTCTTGGAAGCCGCCATCCCTTTTGAAGGGCAGTCCGCTTCTTGGGAATATGCAGACCGGCAGTTGCACCAAGCCGTCCTGGAAAAATGCGACAATATTATTGTCCTTTCCCCAGCCTATCATCCCAACGTCATGTATGAACGTAACCGCTATATGGTTGACCGCGCCTCTCTCTTGATCGCTGCTTATGACGGCAGTCCCGGCGGTACCCGTTATACGTTTGATTATGCACGGCACAAAGGTCTGGATATCGTCAATATATTTGAAATGGAATATTATGATTATTCTGTTTTATAGATTTGCTTCATAATCCGGCAGCTTATATACTTGACCTTTAAATAAAACGCGATAATGCATTTGAACAAACCACAAGGAAAATCAAGGAGGTGACTTTCTATGCTGATTGAAAATGAATACGGCACAATTGATATTTCCAACGAGGCTTTGTCCAGTATCGTCAGCATCGCCGCCAATTACTGTTTTGGCGTTCATGGAATGGCACGTAAAAATGTCGGTGAAAGTATTGCCGAGCTTTTTAAGCCAGACGCACGCCGCAAAGGCATCAGTATTGAAATCAAAGATGGTATTGTAAACATTACGCTCAGAATTATCGTCCGCCACGGCATCAACATTTCCGCAATCGGCGACTCGATCATCAACCGGGTCAAATACGATGTGGAACAAATGGCGGGGGTTAAGGTAGGCCGGGTCGATGTGTTCGTCGATTCCATCATGCCTGACTGATGAACACAAAAATTACGGCAAGAGGATGTGTAGGAAATTGATAAATAAAGTTGACGGCGTCACATTCCGCCAAATGGTCATCGAGGCTGCGTATGCAGTGGATACCCATAAAAAAGAACTGAATGATTTAAACGTTTTCCCGGTTCCTGACGGCGATACCGGCGTTAATATGAGCATGACGATCAATGCTGCTTCGACACAGTTGCAGACGCGCGAATACAACAGCTTAAGTGAAACTGCTGATACTGTTGCGATGGCAATGCTTCGTGGTGCACGCGGGAATTCCGGTGTAATTTTATCCTTGCTGTTCCGCGGTTTTTCCAAAAAGGTGCGCGGTGCGCAGGATGCAGACGCAACGCTTTTTGCTCTGGCGCTTCGCGAAGGCGTAGAAGCCGCATACAAGGCAGTAGCGCGCCCAACAGAAGGAACGATCCTGACTGTATCCCGCCGGGCAGCGGAAGCGGCGATCGAAGCGGCAGAAACTACCGGGCAGCTGGAAGCCACGTTAGAGTCAGCCTGCTTATGCGCCCATACCGCCCTTTTGGAAACGACGGACCAGAACCCGGTCCTGAAAAAAGCCGGGGTGGTTGACGCCGGCGGCGCAGGTTTTGAGATTATTCTCAAGGCTATGCTTACCTTCTTAAGGGGTGAAAGTCCGGTACATGAAACAATTTCGCAAGAGCAGACCTCTGAATCTCCATTTGACGTATTTGAAACAGAGGACATTCACTTTACCTATTGCACCGAATTCATTATTGAACGTTCCGGAGCCGGAAGCCCAGCACAACTGCGGGAATATCTGGAATCAATCGGCGATTGTGTTGTCGTGGTGGACGACGAAGAAATTGTCAAAGTCCATGTCCATTCCAACGATCCCGGACTTGCCATTCAAAAAGGGCTCGAGCTGGGAGCGTTAGATAAGATTAAGATTGAAAACATGAAGATCCAGCACACGCAAAAGCTCGTACAGGGTACAGCAAGCGCATCTTCCGCTATAGAAGCCACTGTACCGTCTGAGCAGGAAGAACCCAAAGACTACGGAATCGTCGCTATTGCAGCGGGAGAGGGTCTGCATACGGTTTTCAAGGAGCTGGGCGCAGATCGCGTTGTGGACGGCGGACAGACGATGAACCCTTCTACAGAATCAATTTTAAAAGCAGTGGAGTCTATAAATGCTGATGTCGTATATGTTCTTCCCAACAACAAGAACATTATCATGGCGGCGCAGCAGGTTCAGCCTTTAACGCAAAAACACGTTTATGTTATTCCCACCCGCACCGTAGCACAGGGGATTTCAGCTATGCTGGTTTTTGATCCGGAGGTCGAGCCGGATGTGAATGTACAGGAAATGGAACAGGTTTCGCAAACCGTGCGCACAGGTGAGATCACCTATGCAGCACGCAACAGCGTTTTTGAAGACCGTGAGATTCACGAAGGCGATTTCCTGGCGCTGCTCGACGGAAAGCTTGTGGATGTCCAGACCCAGCAGCTTGATGCTGTCCGTGCACTGGCGCAATCGATGCACGATTTCGACGGGATCAGCTATATTACCATCATTTATGGCGAAGATACAGACGAAGCACAGGCACAGGAAGTCGGGGAAATTTTCTCTTCCGAACTGGAGGACATTGAAGTTTCTATTATTCAAGGCGGACAGCCGGTTTATGCCTACATAATCTCGGCAGAATAAAATCTGATCCTTTCTGTTGGCAAAAGCCTGCCGCATATGTACGCGGCAGGCTTTTTTTCATTCTGATAACCTATGCGCCTGAATCCGTCTTGCCTGCGGTACGTCACCGTGATATAATATTTGCAGCACAAAAAAGGTTCAAAATATGATTTTATGCAAAAATACGCCACGAAGGCCTTGCAGCCGGATGAAAGGATGCCTATGACAAAGGACAAAAGTACTGTTTATGCAATCTTACGGATGTTCCTGCCTATTCTTGTTCTTCTCGGCCATGCGGCTGTTATGTATACTCCGGACGGCGCGGTCTGTCCTGCGGTTGGAAGTCCTTTTTTATCTGTTCTATCCCGTTATATCTACAGCTTTCATATGCCTTTATTTTTTGTCCTCTCCGGTGCGCTTTGGGGATATCAGATTCAGCGGGGGAAATACCGCCAGCGCGGACGTTTCCTGCTTGCAAAAGCGCGCCGGCTGCTGATTCCCTATCTTTTTTTTGGAATCTGTATCGTTGCGCCGGTTGTCGTCGGGTTCCATTTTACCAGTTACAATTTTGTAAACTACCTTATACACGGCATTTTCCTTTCAGAGGATTCACGGCATTTATGGTATGTCCTTGCACTCTTTTGGGTGTTTGTCTTTTCCATTGGTTTTCGTCCTCTGTTAGGCAAACTCCATCCGGCGCTGTGCCTTGGCTTTTCCCTGGGAATTCTGTATGCTTCGCAGTATCTTCCCTTCTCGGTATTTCAGCTGCAGGCTGCGCTCTACTACCAGTTTTTTTTCCTGGTCGGCTATTATCTTGACCGTTATTTTCCATACCTTTTCACATGGATTCAAAAGCTTCTTTTTTTGCCTTTTCTGGCATTTTTACTCCTCTTTTCCCGTTTTATCCTCCCTTATTCCACATTTACATTGCTGTTTTATAATTTCCTTGGGATCTTTATGGCTTTTGGCATCATCATAAGCTGTCCCTGTACCCCTCTGCGCAGTATCCGTTTTTTCCGTTTGCTGGAACAAGACAGCTTTGGGCTGTATCTTTTTCATCCCATGCTGCTTTATATCCTTTTCTACTATCTTGCACCTTTAGGGCTGACGCCCTGGATCCTTTTTCCAGTATCGGTACTGGTCTGCGGTATAGGTTCCCTGGCTCTGACACAGCTCCTTCGGGCTTGCAAATGCGGCTTTTTAATCGGGGAATAATCAAAAACAAGCAGTTTCTTTTTTAAAAGTAAAATAGGGATTTGGTAATTACATGCCGTCTATTGGAAGGTGCCGGACAAGTATAAACTCGTCCGGCATCTTTTTTTATCGGTTGAACAGAATACATATCCCCTTCTTTTCCCCAAAAACACCGCATGTCAATTTTAAAAAACACCGATTCTTCGTTTTGCGGCTGTTTCTGTTTCCGCACCCTTTTAACGCAACGGAATACTATGGTAATGCACATACCTGATCATCCTGCCTGTATAAGGAGCGGTTTATGGAATATATACACTATGACACAACTGTACCCACACCGGTCTGCGATGTCAATGCCTGCACATTGGCAATGGCTTATGTACCCATGCAGCAATGGCGGCAGCTTTATGACCCCAATGTAGGGTTTTGTCGCGGCACCATCTTTATGGAGCTGGATAAACCTTTCTGCGGCAAGGAGGTCTGTAAAGAATGAGCAGATCTGAACTTTTACGCTCTATCCAAATTGCAGATTTTGCGCTCGTTGAAGCCAATCTCTTTCTCGATTCTCATCCGGACGATGCAAATGCTCTGCAATATTATGGTAAATATAAAGCTATGCTGGACTCCTTGACCGAAGAATACGTGGATAAGTACGGGCCTCTGACGGCACGGCAGTATAAAGGCTGGGATCACTGGAAATGGATCGATAATCCTTATCCTTGGTTCCCCGAAGCGAACCGGTAAGGAGGCGCCATTATGTGGATTTACGAAAAAAAGTTACAATATCCGGTTAATATCAAAACACCCAATCCCAAGCTTGCGATGGCTATCATGAGCCAAATCGGTGGCCCCGATGGCGAGCTGGGCGCATCTCAGCGATACCTCAACCAGCGTTACACCATGCCGGATCCCCGAATCATTGGGATGCTGACCGATATCGGAAGCGAAGAACTGGGGCATATCGAAATGGTCAGCGCAATCGTTTACCAGCTGACCCGCAACCTTACACCGGTGCAAATTAAGGAAGCTGGTTTTGATTCCTACTATGTGGATCATACCACTGGCATCTATCCGTCCTCTGCCGCCGGAGTTCCTTTCTCTGCAAAATATTTCCAGTCGAAAGGGGATGCAATCACAGACCTTTTCGAAGATATGGCAGCGGAACAGAAAGCGCGCACAACGTATGACAATTTGATCCGGTTGACCGATGACCCGGATGTACTGGACCCGCTCCGTTTTCTGCGGGAACGGGAAATCGTACATTTCCAACGCTTCGGCGAATCTCTGGAAAACCTTCGGGGCATCCTGAATTCAGCAAACTACTATGCTGATAATCCTGAATTCGATCGATAAACGCACGGATTAAAATTAGCCCCCGGCAGCGGCAATACAAGGATTGTCTGCTGTCGGGGGCTGTTTTTTATGCTTCATCTATTTTCTGATATAACCTGGCTCTTGCGCATTCCCAAAGTGATGCTTTATTATGCTTTATTTTCCGTATTGTCCTCTTTTTTCCACTTCAATTCACAAAGATATTTCTTTTGCACCTCACAGATCCGGTAGCTTTCACAGGCTTTCTGTATGGCTTTATTATGTGTCCATTGCGCGAGCTTTCTGCTCTCCAGATACGGTAAAATCTCTATATACTGTTTGGCAAGCGCCGTTGCGAAATACCAAGCAACCATCATATTCACATAATAATCTTCACTGCGAATCTGGGCAACCCATTGCGGATATTCGGGCGAAAACGCCGCATCTAGATAATAGCGCATAAGCATACCGATTCCAAAACGAACGGTATACGGATGATCTGAAGCAAGCCAGACACGGATTTGCGGGAGCAGCTGGCACAAATGCTTCCCGAAAACTTTCGGATGAATCAGATCGCACGTTGCCCAATTGTCTACATACGGCAAAAAAACATCCAGCGCAACAAGCACTTCAGAAAAATTCCGCATCCCGGAAAGCAAGAGTCCGTGCAAATTATTTTCCTCATAATACCGATGCGGCAAATGTTTTAAAAATTCGGCAGATTCCGCCGTTTTCATAAAATCCCGCGCAAACTTACGCAAAGCAGGCATTCGCACTCCGATAATCGATTCCGGCGGCAGATTCGGTACCAGCTTCGTCTGAAAATCTTTATAAGAAAGATCCTGCAGTGCAAAAAGCTGTATTTCCAGCCATTTTTCCAATTCGTTCACAGCAAACACCTCTTAGAGACCATATGCTCCCCGCCACGTCATGCAATTCCCAATTCTTTTTTCAAAAATCGGGAAATCAAGCCTTGCGTAGTTTTTGTAAAATCAATGTATCCGCCGGGCAAAATGCATATGCGTCGATTTGCGCAGGCGTAATCCAGCGGATATCGGCATGTTCCAGTTTTTGTGGTATTCCTTCAATAATCTCTGCACGATATACCATAAGATGTACCGTCAGATCCGGATAACTGTAATCCAACTCCATAAACAGCGTATCTACCGCTACAGTAATTGCAAGTTCTTCCCGGCATTCCCGAATAAGCGCCTGTTGCGGCGTTTCCCCGGGTTCTACTTTTCCTCCCGCAAATTCCCACAACAGCCCTCGTGTCTTATGCTCGGGACGTTGACAGATTAAAAATCGATCACAATCCCAAATCAGCGCTGCTACTACCGATATCATATAAGTGTCTCCGTTTCTTCCATACCCTTCTAGAATAAGCCATTTTATTTCCAATATTATTATACAGCATGTATAAGGCTAGTGCAAGTTTTCTGGTCCCATTACAAAATAGAATAGACTTTCCTGTCTTCTTTTCGATTAAGAAACAAACAGCATCCGGCTTCGAAAAACCGGGCGCTGTTTGTTTTCTAATTCATATATTTCATTCTACGATTCCAAATATGCAATTTTATCCGAACAAAATACAAAATTTACGCAACCAGGAAGAATTTTACCAGGAAAAGGATTGAAATTACATAAGTCAGAATGGAAACATCCTTTGCCTTGCCGGAAAAAACTTTCAATACAGTATACGTAATCAAAGCAAGTCCGATACCATGGCCAATCGAACCGGAAATCGGCATAGCCAAAAGCATAATAAATACCGGTACAATCTGGAAAATATCGTCAAAATCAATCTTCTTTAACCCGCCGAGCATCAAAATTCCGACATAAATTAAGGCAGAAGATGTTGCTGCTGCCGGGATAATTGCTGCAATTGGCGCAATAAAAATACAGGCGAGGAACAGAATACCAGTAGTCAATGCAGTAAGGCCCGTCCGTCCGCCCGCTTCTACACCGGAAGCCGATTCAACAAACGTAGTAACGGTAGATGTTCCCATAACTGCGCCCGCCACTGTGCCAACTGCATCGGCAATCAGAGCCTGTTTCATATTGGGCATATTTCCCTTCTTATCCAGCATGCCCGCACGCGAAGCTGTTCCTACCAATGTTCCAATGGTATCAAACATATCAATCATACAGAATGTGATGATCAATGTAATAATTGTAAACCAGCCGATATCCAAGAAACCTGTAAAATTAAACTTAAAGAACGTCGTCGTAAACATATCCTGGAAAGGCGGGAGGAAAGATGCCGTCTTCAGGGACTCAAACGGATTCACGCCGAGGAAAATTCCCTGACCTGCCCAATAAACTACGGAAGCGATCAGCATTCCAATCAGCACCGCACCCTTTATTTTCTTACGGGCAAGCAAAACAATGATGAACAAGCCGACAAACATGGTTATCACGCTCAGCACCATCGCATCATACCCGGAACCCATTGTATTCTTTGCAGAAGAAGCAGTAAGTGCGCCAAAGAAATCCCGCATCACATAGAACGGGCCGCCTGTTTCTGAATATACGCCTGCATTAGAACCCAAGCCGATATTCATCAACATCAAGCCGATGGCCGGACCAATACCCAGTCGAACGCCCAACGGAATCGCCTCTACGATTTTCTGCCGGATATTAAGCAGGGAAAGCACCAGAAATACAATGCCCTCAATCAGGATAATAATCAAACCGGCCTGGAAAGACTGCGTATAGGACATACCGGTAATCGCAACAATATTGGCAATAACCGTAGCAAAGAAGCTGTTAAGCCCCATACCAGGCGCCATTGCAAACGGTTTATTCGCGGCAAAAGCCATTACGAACGTACCAATTGCAGAAGCAATACAGGTTGCCAGGAAAACCCCATTCCAAAGGCTCATTCCTTCTGCCCCAAAATTGGTGAGCAGATTTGGGTTAAGCGCGATGATGTACGCCATTGTCATAAAGGTGGTTAAACCCGCAAATATTTCGGTTTTAACCGTGGAACCATTTTGCGAGACTTTGAAAAACTTGTCCATTTTGACCTCCTATTTCTTTTTCGGTTTCCTCCGCCGACTATCGAATATGGATTCAAAAAGAAAATCCACGGCAGGACGCCAAGCACAGCCGCGGATTTTCTTCTTTTTTATTCTTCAAATATATATCCATACAAAAGCTTGTACGGTATATACTCTTCCGACACCATATTCAGTACAGCGGCAGTTTATCACGAAGTACTGGAAATTGTCAAGACAAACGACAAATTTTGTAAGCTATATGATGTTTCTTGTAAAATATTAACAAATTATGACTGATAATTTTTGGCAAGATTTACAGTTGTTATGTAAACAGATGCACCAGCCTTACAAAACATGGTTTAAACGATGAAAAAGTCAAGGTTTTTGGCAAAAAAAGCTTGCATTTCATACATATTAATGTTATACTTGTACATAGTAGGAAAAGAGTGGGTTATCCCCACTCTTTATTATTGCAACAAGGAGATGCGCATTTGAAAACAGAAAAAAGGCCGGAAAAAAATGTAGCCGAGCGAGTTCGGGTATTTGCTCAACCAGTTATTGAACAACTCGGATTTTCGCTTTGGGATATAGTTTTTGAAAAGGTCGGTGGGCAATATAGTCTTGTCATTTATATCGATTCACCGGACGGCATAAAAATTGAAAATTGTGAGGCCGTCAGCCGAGCAATTGACCCATTATTGGACCAATATGATCCGATCCCTCAGGCTTATACTTTTTCTGTCTCCTCTGCCGGATTGGAACGTACTCTGACACGACCAGAGCATTTTGCACAGTTTACAGGCAGTACCGTATCTCTTAGTCTATATCGTGCAGAAAACGGGTCAAAACGATTTGAAGGTATTCTGCGTGCACACAGTACACAATTTACGGAAATTGATGTAGCTGGACAAATATTATGTTTTGACAACACGAACGTCGCCTCTGTGCGGCTGGTCTATACAGGCGGGTTTTGAGCCTGCTTATTGTCGGAGCAAAGGAGGACTTTATAATGAGCAATGAAATTTTCAACGCTTTGGATTTAATAGAAAAAGAAAAAGGCATTCCAAAAGATTATATGGTCGAAAAAATTTCGCAGGCGCTGATTACCGCCTATAAGCGCGATCATCTCGGATGCGAGGACAATGTTATTGTCGTTCCAGATATGGATAAACGCGAACTGCGTATGTATTTGCAAAAAACCGTTACGGACGATGTTCTGGATCCAGATAGTGAAATTACACCTGAGGATGCAAAAAAATACGCACCTTCCCCTGTGATGGGCGATGTCGTAAACGTTGAGATCCCTACCTTGAATTTCGGCCGCATTGCGGCGCAAACGGCAAAACAGGTAATTATTCAGGGTATTCGTGAAGCAGAGCATGGCATTGTATTTCAGCGCTTTACTGCCAGCGAACATGAGCTGATTCCGGCGGTTGTTAACCGCATTGATGATCGTAACGGAAGCATTATTTTAGAGGTCGGCGCTGGAAGTGAACGAAGCGAGGTTATGCTTCCTTTGAGCGAGCAGGTCCGTAGCGAAAAACTTGCAGAAGGCGATCACATCCGGGTATATGTCGTCGAAGTTAAGAACGACAAATACCGTCCGCGCGTGCTAATTTCCAGGACGCATCCGGGCCTTGTAAAGCGGCTTTTTGAAATGAACGTCCCGGAAATCCGTGACGGTATTGTGGAAATTATGAGTGTGGCGCGCGAGGCTGGAAGCCGGACCAAGTTAGCTGTCCGGTCTACAAATGAAGCCGTTGATGCCGTTGGGGCCTGTGTGGGGCCGAAGGGTGAACGCGTCAATGCTATTGTAACCGAGCTGCGGGGAGAAAAAATCGATATTGTTAAATATTCGGACGATCCGGCGGAATTTGTTGCCTCTGCATTGGCCCCCGCTTCCGTGATTCGTGTAGACCTGTTGGATGATGCAAAATCCTGTCGCGTTATCGTCCCCAACGATCAGCTTTCTCTTGCAATCGGTAAGGAAGGACAGAACGCGCGTTTGGCTGTTAAACTTACCGGTTATAAAATTGATATTAAACCGCTGAGCCAGATTGATTTTTAAAAACCCTTTTTAAACGGAGGGAACCAATAAAATGAAACCCAAAAAAATCCCCATGCGGCAGTGTACAGGTTGCCGCGAGCATAAGCCAAAACGCGACCTGATCCGTGTTGTACGCGCTCCAGAAGGGGAAGTCTCTCTGGATTTTCGCGGAAAAAGTCCAGGAAGAGGCGCGTATATTTGCCCCAATGTTGAATGCCTGACAAAAGCGCGCAAATCCAGGGCGCTGGAACGTTCCCTGGAATGTCAGATTCCCGACGAAATCTACGATAAGCTTCGTTCCGAAATGGAGGAACATATATTTGAATAAAGTTTTATCTCTCCTTGGCCTGGCCAAGAAGGCCGGACGGGTTGCAATTGGCGGAGAAGCCGTCTGCAGTGCATTATACCAAAATAACGCCAAACTTGTGCTGACTTCGGCTGACGCCGCAAAAAATACCCTGCGCAGACTCTCAAATTACCCATCTGTTGCGCATGTATCTCTTTCTTATTCCAAAGAAGAACTCGGCGCTGCATTGGGCTTTCGAAGCTGCGCAATCCTTGCTATCTGCGACGCCGGATTTGCAAAAGCATTCCTTGGCGCATATGATAGGCAGCAGAACATAGAAAAAGCCAAACAAGCAATAATTCATACGGGGGTGTCCAAAACTTGAGTACTGTTAACAAATATCGGATTCACGAATTAGCAAAGGATATCAATATACCTTCAAAGGAGCTCATGGACATCCTGACGGATATAGGTTCAGATCCTAAAAATCATATGCATATTCTATCGGATGACGAGCTGAACTATCTTTTTGACCGTTATACGCAGGCACATCAGGTTTCGGATCTTCATGAAGCACTCATGGCACAACTTGCACAAACACAACCGGAAAAACCAGTTGTCACACCTAAACAATCCGTCAAACCGATGCAAGCCAAGTCTGCGCCTGTGCAAAAAGAGCAGGTTACGCAGCAACCTTCTCAAACTGCTAAAGCACAGACAGGGAAACCGGCGGTAGAAACAAAAGCAACAAAACCGACAGCGCAGGCAGAAACGGCAAAACCGACAGCGCAGGCAGAAGCGGCAAAACCGGCGCCACAGGCAGAAACGGCAAAACCGGCAGCGCAGGCAGAAACGGCTGTCGTCCACGCCCCGAGTCCTTCTAAAACCGGAACTGCGTTACCGGAAAAAAAGACGGCGGTAGAAAAACCGGCGTCAATACAGCCGGCTTCTAAACCGCAACGTACCAGCAGCCGCACAAGCCGTTTTGAAAACGTACAGCC
>CALWJF010000094.1 GCA_944380935.1 uncultured Clostridia bacterium | reverse complement strand
TAATTTTTGGAAGCCCAAAATATTTGAGCTTGATCTGATAATCCTTATTTTCAATCCATTTATCCATATTAAGCCTCCTGTGCACCGGACATCTGCAAATCATATACATTTCTGTAGATGCCGTGCTTGGCCATAAGCTCCTCATGTGTGCCAATTTCCGCAATTTTACCTTCGTCAAGCACAAGGATCGTATCGGCACCCATTAATGTTGTCACGCGGTGGGAAATCAGGATAACCGTAGAACCTGCCATATGCTTTTTCAATGCAGCACGAATTTTGGCATCGGTCTCTGTATCTACTGCAGAAAGAGAATCGTCAAAAACCATGATCGGGGTTTTTTGAATCAGCATACGGGCAATTGCGACACGCTGTTTTTGACCTCCTGACAGGGTTACGCCGCGTTCTCCCACAATCGTATCATATTTTAGTGCAAATTCTTCAATCGAATCGTCCAGGCATGCAGACGTTGCCGCTTCCCGGATTTCCTCAAGTGTGGCTCCCGGCTTTGCAATTCCAATGTTTTCTCCAATCGTACGGGAAAACAGGAAAGGCTCCTGCAACACCATGCCGATACCGGAACGCAGTTCAGCCATAGGCATATCGGCGATATTTACGCCTCCTATTGAGATTGTTCCGTCGCCCGGTTCCAGTTCGTACAAACGGTTTAATAGATGCATCAGCGTACTTTTTCCTGAACCAATCCCGCCAAGAATTGCAAAAGTAGATCCTGCAGGGATTGTAAAGCTGATATCTTTAACAATTTCCTGTTCACCATAGCCAAAGCGGACGTGTTTGAATTCAATATCGCCGTTGAGCGGAGCGGAAATGGTTTTGGTTTTGTCTTTTTCCGGTTTGGATGAAAGAATATAACTCAAACGGTCGATGGAAACACCTGCTTTGCTCATCTCACTGACGATACGGCCAAGGTTGCGTACCGGGTGTGCAAACATGGCATTATACGATACGAAAGCAATAAACTGGCCGGCAGTTATATTGCCGGCAACCGCTTCAAAAGAACCGACAACCATTACAAGTAAGATTTGCAGTGCGCTTGCCCAGTCTCCCAGAATCCAAAACCAGCTTAAAAGTTCTCCTAAACGGACCCAAAGGCCGGTAAAGTGCTGATTCTGCTTTTCAAATTTATCAATTTCGTAGCGTTCCCGACCAAAGGCACGGACTACGCGTACACCTGTCAGATTCTCCTGTGCAATAGTAGAGAGTGTCCCTTCCGCTTCATCTGCTTTGGTAAACTGACTGCCGATTTTTTTATAAAAAATAAAGGAATAAGCGATTACAATGGGCGCAAATGCCGATGCAATTAATGCCATTTTGACATTCATTGCATACATCATACCCAGCGCAATTACAATACGGAATACCATTTGTAAAATATTAATCAGCTGACCGGCAACAAAATTACGGACCTGATCGACATCTGAGGTGCAGCGCTGGATAATGTCACCGGTACGGTTGGCGCTATGCCAGGAAAAAGGCAGCCTCTGAATGTGGGAAAATAAGGTGTCCCGCATATTTTTGACATAACTTTCTGAGCCGCGTGTTGATGCCACACGCGAAATATAACGAAAGATGCCGCCGACAACACCAGCCAAGATAATGGCCATGGCAATTACACCAAGATTATTGCGTAATGCCCGAAGCGCTTCTTCCCCGCCGAGGAAATTTACGATCGTTTTAGAAATTGTAAAATCCTGGTCGCCAATGATGGAGTCAACCGTAACGCTGACAATTTGCGGCATTAAAATTTCGGATAGGGTTGTGATTGTACTGGCGATAATGGTAATCACAAACCAGTTCCATGCATGCGGCATAAAGCGCATGATCAGGGAAAATTTACTGTTTTGCTTATTTCTTTTCACAATCTTTTCTCCGTTTGCTTTGATTAAGATTTTGTTAAAACAGATGGGCATAAAAAAATCCGCTTTTTAGCGGAAAAAAACATATGGCCGCAAGCCTGCTACAGCTGTTTTTACCGCAGTAATCTCTATAACGCCTCCGGACATTCCGGAGAATTGGAATATGCTTTTTTCATCCTTTGACGCCTCCTTTTTTTATTTCTTACACTACGCTACCCTATTCTATAAGAGTTTCCATATAATGTCAAGCTGTCAAACTTTACAATATGGTTACATTCTTTCTGAATTTTATTCATAAACACTTTAAGGACGGAGCTTTTATATAAAGTAGAAACAGGAGCAAAGCCTCCAAGCTTTGTTTGCAAATTCCGGGATAAATTGTCGAAAATTACCTTGCTTTTTGCTGTGAAAAATCCTATAATAATAAAAATACCTTTAATGCATAAGCGCCGCAGTGAGGACTGGGCGCTGGAAAGCGGGTGTTATTTTTTGAAAAACCTATACAATCTGAGTGATTTATCCCTTGAGGAGATCCTGTTGATTTTGCAAGAGGCTGAGGCATTTCGTCATGGCGCCACTTTTGAAGGTGCGGCCGGTAAGATTGTCGCCAACCTTTTTTTTGAGCCTTCTACCCGGACACACTACAGTTTTCAGACTGCACAGCTGCGCTTAAACTGTAAGATTTTGGACTTCATGCCGGAAACCTCTTCCATGCGCAAAGGAGAGACATTCTACGATACAGTTAAAACCTTTGAAAGTTTTGGAATTGATCTTGCTATTATTCGCCATAGCCAAAACGAGTATTATAACCAGTTAGAAAATCTCAATATTCCCTTTATCAATGCAGGAGACGGGACAGGAAATCATCCTACCCAGAGTCTATTGGATTTAATGACGATTCGTCAAGAGTTTGGCCATTTTGACGGATTGAGAGTTGCTATTGTTGGTGATATCCGTCATAGCCGTGTAGCGCATACCAATATCGGAATCATGCAGCGATTGGGAATGGAAGTCTATACATCAGGGCCGGAACAGTTGCGTGATGCAAACGACAATTATATTGATTTTGACAAAGCGGTACGAACAATGGATGTAATTATGCTGCTGCGTGTACAGCATGAGCGTCATAGCGAGCGTACGCAGATGTATGAACTAAGTCCGCAGGAATATAACCGGCTTTACGGTATGAATCATGAACGTCTGGAGATGATGAAGCCGGGCGCAATTATTATGCATCCAGCTCCGTTTAACCGGGGCGTCGAGTTGTCGGACGAGGTTGTCGAATGTCCGCAAAGCCGTATTTTTAAACAGGTTCAAAATGGTGTTTTTGTACGTATGGCAGCAATTAAACGTGCGTTAGGCGGTTTTTAATAATTTTCCTATACCTACAGCAAACAGAAAAGAAGAGGAGTGAAATCTATGCGGACTGTAATTTCCGGTGCAAAGGTCTATCAGAACGGATATTTTCAAAAACTGGATATTCTTCTCTTAAATGGTATAATTTCCGAGCTGGCTCCCCGTATTTCCGTATCTTCCGGGGATGAAGTGTTTCATTTTGATGGTTGTTATCTTATACCGGGTTTCGCAGATGTACATGTACATTTGCGGGAACCCGGTTTTTCTTATAAAGAAACCATTGCTTCCGGTACATTAGCAGCTGCACGGGCTGGATATAGCGTTGTTTGTGCAATGCCGAATCTCTCCCCGCCTCCGGATACACCGGAACATCTTGCTGAAGAACTCAGAATCATCCGCAAGGATGCGAAAGTGCGCGTTAAGCCTTATGCCTGTATTACAATGGGACAGGCTGGCGGTGGTACGCTGGTGGATTTTGCATCGCTTGCACCAAATGCATTTGCATTTTCCGATGACGGGCGTGGTGTTCAGGATGAGGCGACCATGCGGGAAGCCATGCGGCGTGTCCGGGATGTCGGTGGGATGATTGCTGCACACTGCGAGGACAATGCGCTTCTGCATGGCGGGTATATCCACGATGGGGAATATGCGCGCCTGCACGGTCACCGCGGCATCTGTTCAGAAAGCGAATACGGACAGATTGCACGGGATATTGCGTTGGTACGTGAAACCGGCTGTCGCTATCATGTCTGCCATATTTCAACCAAACAGTCTGTTGAGTTAATTCGGGCGGCAAAAAAAGAAGGTCTGCCGATAACCTGTGAAACCGGGCCACACTATCTGACGCTGACGGATATGGATCTTCGGGAAGATGGACGTTTTAAGATGAACCCGCCGATCCGTTCTATGCAGGATCGGGATGCTCTGATTGCAGGTTTGCTCGATGATACAATTGATGTCATTGCAACCGATCATGCGCCGCACAGCAAAGAAGAAAAAAGCCGGGGATTGGAAAAAAGTACAATGGGGATTCCTGGTTTGGAGACGGCTTTTCCTGTTTTATATACGCGGCTGGTGCGCACCGGAATCCTGTCGTTGGAACGTTTAATTGAAAAGATGGCGGTTGCGCCTCGAAAGATTTTCGATTTAGGAGCACCGATTGCAGTTGGGATTCCGGCAGATTTTACCGTATTGGAATTGGAAACTCCGTACAAGATTCGACAAGAGAATTTTGCAACGCACGGTTTTGGATCTCCTTTTGAAGGAATGGAAGTTTACGGACAGGTTTTGCTTAATATTGTGAATGGGAGTATTGTATGGCAAAGAAATTTGATCGAAAATTAGTTCTCGCCTCCGGTGAAGAATTCTATGGTTACGGGTTCGGCGACCACCGGGAAGCAATTTATGAAATTGTGTTTAACACCTCGATGGTCGGTTATCAGGAAATCCTTTCCGATCCTTCTTATACCGGGCAGATCGTA
>CALWJF010000093.1 GCA_944380935.1 uncultured Clostridia bacterium | reverse complement strand
TCTTTGTCTCCAAAGAAACCGGTGAGCTCTTACCTCGCCTTTCCACCCTTACCCCGTGTTTTTTCTCTATGAGAAAACTTACGGGGCGGTATATCTCTGTTGCACTTGTCCTAAGGTCACCCTCGGCGGGCGTTACCCGTTATCCTTGCCCTGTGAAGCCCGGACTTTCCTCACCCGAAAGCCTTTCGGCACGACGGGCGCGACCGTCTGGCCGACTCACACGATTTATTATACCTCGCCGGGACAGGCTTTGTCAATTCAAGTGAAGAAATCTATCAAAGCAGTATAGGCAGGACGTGTGAAGCGTTGAATGCAGGGGGTTGACAGTAATGTTTTTTATCGGAAATCTATTAATACAGCAAAGACTGCATGTTGTCAGAAAGGAAGAATTTGTTGAAAACAGGGGAAAAATATGATAAAATGCAACGATGTTATGGATGTATACCAGTGGATAAAAAAGCGTAAGCCGTTGCTAGGAGGAAACGACAATGAAGCCGATCGTACAACGTATAGAATTCCCGGCAGGTAGCCGGGTAATCTGCATCAGTGATCTTCACGGAAGTTATGACCTGCTGCGCACTTTGTTGAAAAAGGTGGAATACTGCGAATCTGACAACTTGGTTCTGCTTGGCGACCTGTATACCAAAGGAAGTCAGGGAAAGCAGACGCTGTGTTATTTGATGGAACTTTCCAGCCGGGAAGGCGTTTATATTCTGCGCGGCAACTGCGACTGGTTGGAAGATTGGCTGACAGATAAACAGCGCGAATTTTTGGAGTCGTTGCCGCATATTCTCGAAAGTCAGGATTATATTTTCGTTCATGGCGGCTTGGAATCCCTGGATTTTGAGACATTGGATGCCTTTTCCTGTATGAAAAACGACAATTTTATGGAACGATCCCGGGGTTTTAAAAAATGGGTTGTTACAGGACATTGGCCGGTACACAATTACCGTCATAGCATATGTAGTAATGCACCATTGGTTAACGAAGATAAGCATATAATTGGCATCGATGGGGGCAATATCATATGCTGGCATGGCCAGCTGAATGCTTTTATCATTCAAGACGGTGATTTTTCCAATGTATCGGTCCATGCGCATGAACCGTATATCGTGCCGCATGAACAGGAAGCTTCAGGCGGTACGCTGAATATAACTTATTTAGATCGTTTTGTGGAAATTATACAGGAAGGGAATTTTTTTTCTCAGGTACGGCACCTTGCAAGCGGACGTGTGCTGGAAGTGCCGAATTTCTCATTATGGCGCGACGGGCAGGGACGACTCGGAGCAGGAAGCGGAGCGACGGACTATTATCCTGCGCTGCGGGCGGGGGAAAAAACGGCCTTAATCCGCCGGTGCGGAAACCGGCTTCTTCTGCTGAAAGCGGACGGCGTGGTTGGATGGTATCGAGAGTGATTTTACCATATAAAACAAAATCGGTAAAATTCCAAAATCGCTTGCAAATCAATTCGGTTTTTGCTATTGTAAAGACAAAAGTAAAAGGAGGAAGCAACCATGGATAAAAAACAAATTGCAAATCCCGTATCTTTAAAAGATGTAAAAATCCACGATTCATTTTTTTCCGATATCATGGCAACTGCTGCAGAAAAGCTGATTCCTTATCAGTGGAAAGCGCTTAACGATGAGATCCCTGATGCGGCGCCGAGTTATTGTATCCGCAATTTCAAAGCGGCGGCCGGGATGCTGGAAGCACCGCATGGAGGCGCTGTATTCCAGGACAGCGATCTGGCCAAATGGATTGAAGCCGCGGCGTATAGCCTCGTCTGGAAGCCGGACGCAGAATTGGAAAAAACGATTGACGAAGCAATTGAGCTGGTGGCTGCCGCACAGCAGGAAGATGGGTATCTTGATACCAGCTTTATTATTGAGCGTACGCAGGAACGCTGGACGAATCTGAAAGACTGGCACGAGCTGTATACTGCCGGGCATATGCTCGAAGGCGCTGTTGCCTATTATCAGGCGACCGGAAAAGACCGGCTGCTTTCGGTTATGCGCCGGAATATTGATTCTATTATGACTGTAATCGGCCCGGAGGAGGGGAAACTCCATGCCTATCCTGGGCACGAAGTGCTGGAAATGGCGTTGTGCCGGCTGTATGAAGTTTGCGGAGAAGAAAAATATTTGCAGTTTGCTAAATATCTGATTGATGAGCGCGGCCGTGAACCCAACTTTTTTGTGGAAGAGGCAAAGCGATTCGGCCGCGAAGAAAGCCTGAAGCGCGGCGGCTTTACGCTGCAGTATTATCAGGCAGACCGTCCGGTTCGGGAACAGCCGTATGCGGAAGGGCATGCAGTGCGCGCCGGCTATCTGTATTCCGGTATGGCGGACGTTGCGCGTTTGACTGGGGACGATACGCTGACAACGGCGTGCCGCCGAATCTGGCGTGATATTGTCAGCCGGCAGATGTATATAACCGGTGCTGTCGGACAGTCGCGGATTGCAGAATCGTTTACCTATGATTATGATCTGCCGAATGGGCTGGTTTATGGGGAAACCTGCGCCGCTATTGCACTGGCATTCTTTGCCCGCCGCATGAGCCGTCTGGAACCGGATGGGGAATATGGCGATATTTTGGAAAAGACGCTGTATAATGGCACAATTTCCGGTATGTCCCTCGACGGCCAAAGCTTTTTCTATGTGAATCCGCTTGAAGTGCTGCCGGAACGCTGCGAAAAGAATCAGCAGTATGCGCATGTCAAGCCTGTACGGCAGAAATGGTTCGGCTGTGCCTGCTGTCCGCCAAATCTGGCGCGGCTGGTTTGCTCTTTGCCGGAATATATTTATAATACCTGTGAAAATACCGTGTATGTAAATTTGTATACCACTAATGACGCCGTGATCTCGTTGGAAGACAAACGCATTGGGCTGAAGATGGAAACCCGCTATCCGTGGGATGGCGAAGTGACGCTTACAACCGATACTGCGGGCGCGTATACACTTGCGCTGCGTGTGCCGGGCTGGTGCCGGGATTGGACGTTAACGGTTAATGGAGAAACAGCGGAAGTAGAAGTGGTGCGCGGGTATGCATAGCTGCGTCGTTCTTGGCAAGCGGGCGACTGCGTTCGCTTCGGGATGGAAATGCCGGTTCGTATTGTGCGTGCCAATCCGCGTGTTGCCGAGGATATCGGTAAAGTTGCCGTTATGCGCGGACCGATGGTTTACTGCATTGAGCAGGCGGATAATGGCGAGGGGCTTTTGCGGGTGTACCTGCCGCGGGGGGCAAAGTTCGACAGTGCGTTTGAACCGGAACTGCTGGGCGGCGTCGTTACGCTCAGCACGCAGGGACTTGAAGTGCGGATGGACGGTTGGGATGCCGACTGCCTGTATCGGGATGATGCAGCGCCGGAATTTGTGCCGCGTGCGTTGAAGTTTATCCCGTATTATGCCTGGGTCAACCGCACGCCAGGTGAAATGACAGTTTGGATTCACGAGAAACTATAATTTAAAAAAAGACGTTTTTGAAAAACGATAAAAAGATAGGCCGTGCGGTTTTTCGCCGGTGCCCATAAAGAAGGAATTAGAGTTTGAACGATTATATTGCAATTGCAACTGCTGCAAATCATCATATTCGCGCTTATGCTGCGACAACACGCCTGACGGTAGAACAGGCGCGCCGCCGTCATGATACAAGCCCGGTCGTTACGGCTGCTCTTGGCCGCCTGCTGACTGCGGCGGGCATGATGGGCGTATTGCTGAAATCCGAAGAGGAGACGGTAACGCTGCGTATATCGGGCGATGGTCCAATTGGTACCGTAATCGCCGTTGCGGATGCGGCCGGGAATGTTAAAGGGTATGCGGGAGAAAATGGCGTCGATCTTCCGCCCTCGCCGCAGGGGAAACTGGATGTAGGCCGCGCCATCGGAACCGGGACCTTATCCGTAACACGCGATGCCGGAACAGGCGAACCGTTTACCGGTACGATTGAATTGGTTTCTGGGGAAATTGCCGAGGATTTAACTGCCTATTTTGCAATTTCAGAACAGACGCCATCTTCAGTGGGATTAGGTGTATTGATGAACCGCGATAATACAGTCCGCCATGCAGGCGGGTTTCTGGTACAGCTGATGCCGCAGGTAGAGGATGAAATTGTGGAGAAGCTGGAAGCGCGGCTGCGGACCATCCATTCGGTCACTGCGATGCTGGAGCAGGGGATGACGCCGGAGGATATTCTGGCATATATTTTTGAGGGCTTGGGAATGGAACGCATGGGCACGCGCCCTGTGCGTTTTCATTGTGGTTGCAGTCGGAGCAAAACACTGCGCATCCTTGCAGGCCTGGACCCGAAAGCGCTGGATGAATGGCTCAGCAAGGGCCTGGATACGGAAGTCGTATGCGAATACTGTGGCGAACGCTATACGTTTTCTGCACAAGAAGTGCTGGAAATGATGGCAGCGCGCCGGACGGAATGTGAAAAGAAAGAAAACGGCGACACAGACAGTCTGACGTGACTTTGGAGGTGCAAAAATGAAAGAACCTGCCCTGGTGGTATTGGCAGCGGGCCTTGGCTCCCGTTATGGCGGCAACAAGCAGGTGGATGGCGTAGGGCCGAACGGTGAAATTTTAATGGAATATGGGATTTACGATGCAATTGCAGCGGGTTTCCATAAGATTGTTTTATTAATCAAACCGGATATATTGGATCTTGTGAAAAGGCTATGCGGTAACAGGTTGGAAAAGGCCGCTGCGCCGGACGGGAAGCCGGTGGAGGTTGTTTATGCCTTTCAGGATTATAGCTCCGTACCGGCGTTCTATACAATTCCGCCGCAGCGGACGAAACCGTTTGGAACGGTCCATGCGCTTTTATGTACCAAAGATGTGATTGACGAACCTTTTGTGGTCATCAATGCCGATGATTATTATGGCCCGCAGGCTTACCGTGCTGCATATCAGATGCTTTCCAAACTTGCGCCGCAGGGCGAGGGAATGATGGTGATTTACAAGCTGGAAAACACCTTATCTCCCCGCGGTACCGTTACGCGTGGGATCTGCCGGGTGAAAGATGGCACATTGGCTGGCGTTACGGAAACTTATAAAATCAAGCGTTGTGATGACGGCATCATCCGTGATATGATTCATGAGAATGAAGGTATTGTACTCGATCCCAAAGCAGGCGTTTCCATGAATTTCTGGGGCTTCATGCCTTCGGTTTTCCCGGAAATGGAGCGGTATTTCCATACCTTCCTGCAAGGGCTTTCGCCCACGGATATCCGAAGTGAATGCCTGCTGCCGGTAATGGTTGACCAGTTGATATCCGAAGGGAAGCTTTCCGTAAAAGTATTGGAAACCGATTCGCGCTGGTTTGGGATTACTTACCAGAGTGATAAACCGCAGGCGCGGGAGGAACTTGCCGCTTTACATGCAGCCGGTGTTTATCCAGATCGCTTATAGAGCGTTCGGCATTTATTTTTAATGATTTAATATGGATTCGCCCGCACATTCTAAATCTGTGCGGGCGTTTTTTATCTTTTTAGCTGTTTGCGCGTTGTGTACCGTCGTGTTCCATGTGATAATTTTCTTTGTAAATGAGTTCACTGATCGGAAGAAATTTATACCCTTTGGCAAGTAAGCCCTCAATAATGCCTGGAAGTGCGGCTGGCGTCTGGACAGCGGCGTTGTGGAACAGAACGATTGAACCGGATTTCACTTTTTCCAGCACACGCTGCTGAATTGCATCGGAACCGGGGTTCTTCCAGTCCAGGCTGTCTACATCCCACTGGATTGTATAAAAACCCGCTTCCCGCATTGCACCAACTACAGTGTCATTATAATCCCCGTAGGGCGGCCGGAATAGCGTCGGACGTACGCCGGTAATGGCTTCAATTTTGTCAGCACAGGCAGAAACATCAGCGATCATCTGTGCGCGGGACAGCTGCGGGTAGTGTGCGTGCGTATTGGAATGGTTCATGATTTCATGCCCGGCGTCATGCAGCGCCTTGACGGATTCCGGATACTTGTCCACCCAATCGCCAACGACAAAAAATGTTGCGCGGATATCGTACTTTTCCAGGATGTCGATCAGCGTCTGCGTATCTTCGTTTCCCCAGGCGGCATCAAAACTGATGGAAATATAGTTATCATCCCGCCCGACACAGTAAATGGGAAGATCCCGTTCCGCTGCAGCACAGGGCATAACCAAGAGCGTCCAGACTGCAGCAATAGCCAGCGAGAGCGAAAACCCTTTCAAAATTTTGTTTTTCAGCATAAATCTTACCTCGTAATTCTAGTTTCGACTCTCAGTATATGCAAAAAAACGACAATTATTCTACGACACGCGGTTTCGACGATATTTTGCGTCTTCGGATGTTAGAATGGGAAAAACTGACCAGAGGAGGTAAGTTTTCGATGAGAAGGAAATTTATTGCAATTTTGACCGCGCTTGTGATTTGCGTGACAGCTGTCGGCACTTCCGGGTATGACTACCGTGGGGATGACGTTGCGCTTTTGGAATATATTAATACCTTATGCGAAACGTACGAGTTGCCGCCTCAGCTGATCTATGCGATGATAGAACGGGAAAGCTCTTGGAAGGCGGATGCATTAAATGCTGCCGGGAATTGTATAGGACTGATGCAGATCTCCACGGTAAATCTTGACTGGCTGGAGGAAAGTTTGGGCGTCGAAGATTTATATGATCCGTATCAGAATGTCCTTTCCGGAATCAGTATGATTGCCGCTTATATCGATACATATGGCGATTATCACATGGCATTGATGTGTTATAACTGCGGCAGCGGCGGCGCACAAAAATTATTTGATCAGGGAATTTACAGCAGCTCCTATTCCCGATGGATTGTTGAAAGAATGGAACAGCTGCAAGCACAGGACAATTTGATTACTACAGAAGCAGCGCCGGAAAGTACATGCCTGGAAAATAACGGCATACCGCTCAAAACAGAGGCCCCATCCATCACGACGGAGGCGCATACTGCGCAGGAAGAAAAACAAGAAAGTGAAGCTGAGAAAGATTTTCTGCATAGGATTGCGCTGGACGAAGAGAAAGATGAATTGCAAACCGTTGTTTCGGATACGGAGGATCCATCTTTAACTCAGGATGCAGCAGCCCAGGAGGATCCTGCAAAAGGATTAGAAGCAGGTTCGGGTATACCTTTGCAGACTTCGTTCACTGTGATCTATGCGCGTGAAGATTCGCAGCAGGAACCTGCGCGCGTAGCGTGTTCGGCAATATCTGCAAAATGAGTTTGACACAATAGAAATGAAGAAAAAAGAACCGGCCATTAAAGCCGGTTCTTTTTTGTTGAAGTTGTGATTAAAAGAATTGTAGTTGGATTTTTGCTGTCTGTCGTGAATTTATAAGAACATTGGAAAAATCTGTTGCATAATTTAAATTCTATATTCATCCGGCTCGTGTCGTTTTGTGCATGAAGTCAAGGCCAAGCAACGTACACCTAAGGGGTAAACATTAGGGTAAGTATGGAAAAAGAGGGGAAAAGCAGTCGTTTTCCCTCGGATTCGTACCGGTTTTGCGTTGACAAAAAAATGCGGGTGTGCTATCATACATTTTGGGCAGATTGGCCTGTTCGTTGTAGCGCATATTAAGAGCTGAGTATTGCAATGGATATTTGCATGCGTTTTATCAGCAACTGGCCGCGTTGCCTTTGATGGAATGTTAATTTTTGATCGGGTGAATAAATTCCCGGCAAGGAGGATTTGTATGGCAAAACGCAAGACCGCTGTGCCTTTTCATGGTACTGCGGAACAGGAACAAAAGCTGCGTCAGATTATCGCCGAGCATAAGGAACAAAAGGGTGCGCTGATGCCGGTTTTGCAGCAGGCGCAGGAACTGTACGGTTACCTTCCGATAGAGGTACAGACCATTATAGCAGAGGGGCTTGGCCTTTCCTTAGAGTCTGTGTATGAAGTGGTTACTTTTTATGCCCAGTTTACCCTTAACCCCAACGGCAAGTATGCCATTGCAGTTTGTCTTGGCACTGCCTGTTATGTTAAGGGGTCCGGTCAGATTTTAGAGCGGTTTGAGCAGAAACTGGGTATCAGCGCCGGCGGGATTACCCCGGACGGTAAGTATTCCCTGGATGCTACCCGTTGCATCGGTGCATGCGGACTTGCTCCGGTATTGACTGTAAACGGCAAGGTTTACGGTAAGCTCGTACCCGAGGATGTCGATCGGATTCTCGAAGAGTATAAGGACTGATTAGGGGGACCAGGAGATTATGTTGATTAGAAATATTGCTGATCTGAACGCTTGCCGGGAGCAGGCGCTGGAGCGCATGCATAATAAGCCGTATGAAGTGCGAATCTGCGGCGGTACCGGTTGTACGTCTTCGAATAGCCGTGAGCTTGTCGCGCTGATGAAAGCGGAAATTGCGCGTCATGGCATTGAAGATCGAGTAAATGTAGTGCAAACGGGTTGCTTTGGTTTGTGTGCCCTCGGCCCGATTGTGATCGTTTATCCGGAAGGGAGCTTTTACTGCAATTGTACGCCGGATCATATCCGCGATATTGTGGAAAAGCACCTCATCGGCGGGGAACCGATTAAGGAATATCTGTATAAGGAAACAATAAAAGAAGACGGCACGACAGGAGCTTATACTGACACTGCGTTTTACGCCAAGCAGACCCGTGTTGTGCTGCGTAACTGCGGACGTATTGCTCCGGATATCATTGACCATTACATAGCGATGGATGGGTATCAGGCGCTGGCGAAGGTGCTGACTTCGATGACCGGGGATGAGGTAATCGACTGCCTGAACAAGTCTGGTCTGCGGGGCCGCGGCGGCGCAGGATTCCCGACGGGCCGCAAGTGGACGTTTACCAAAATGGCGCAGGGCGATGAAAAATATGTCTGCTGCAACGCCGACGAAGGCGACCCGGGTGCATTTATGGATCGTTCCGTACTGGAAGGCGATCCGCATGCAGTTTTGGAGGCAATGGCTATTGCCGGTTATACCATCGGTTCCAAGCAGGGCTATATTTACGTTCGTGCAGAGTATCCGATTGCCGTTGAACATTTGAATATTGCAATTGCCCAGGCTCGGGAGTATGGCCAGCTGGGCAAAAATATACTGGGTACCGGCTTTGATTTCGACATTGAGCTGCGTCTTGGTTCCGGAGCATTCGTCTGCGGTGAGGAAACAGCGCTGATGACGTCCATTGAAGGACACCGCGGTGAGCCGCGTCCGCGTCCGCCGTTCCCGGCAAACAAGGGCCTGTTCGCGAAGCCGACGCTTTTGAACAACGTGGAAACCTACGCCAATATCCCGCAGATTATCCTGCGCGGCGGCGAGTGGTTTGCGTCGATGGGAACCGCAACTTCTAAGGGCTCGAAGGTGTTTGCACTTGGCGGAAAGATCAATCATACCGGTCTTGTTGAAGTACCGATGGGAACGACGCTGCGCGAAGTAATCGAGGAGATCGGCGGCGGCATCCCGAACGGCCGTAAGTTCAAAGCTGCCCAGACCGGCGGTCCTTCCGGCGGATGTATCCCGGCGGAACATCTCGATACCCCAATTGACTATGATAACTTGATCGCCATTGGCGCCATGATGGGTTCCGGCGGCTTGATTGTTATGGACGAAGACACCTGTATGGTCGATATTGCCCGCTTCTTCCTTGACTTTACCGTAGATGAGAGCTGCGGTAAGTGTGCAGTCTGCCGTATCGGCACCAAGCGCTTGCTTGGCCTGTTGGATAAGATTATCGCCGGGAACGGTACGATGGAAGACCTCGATAAAATGGAAGAGC
>CALWJF010000092.1 GCA_944380935.1 uncultured Clostridia bacterium | reverse complement strand
GTATTATTCGTCAAATTACAGCGGCCTTTCCCGGTAATCCCCAATTTCAGCAAAGACTTCCGTGCATGTTCTATAATGGTTACCTGCGCACCAAGTTCCAGTGCCCTTCCTGCCGCCATCATCCCGGCAGCACCCGCACCAATAACAACCAGTCTCATTCCTGTTTATCTGCCGCACGATAGACGGAATAACGATCCCAAATTCGCTCCAGATCCCCAAAAACACGTACAAGCTCTTCACGCCGATGCATCCCTACTGCAACAACCAATGCATTAATCAAGCTCATGGGCGCAACAAGCGAATCAACAAAACTTGCCGTATCGCTCATCGCAAACAACGAACAATCTGCATGGTTGGTAATCGGCGACATCGGTCCATCCGTGATAGCAATTACCGATGCGCCTTTAGAACTGGCATATTCCACCGCGTCAACCGTCGTACGCGAATAACGCGGAAAACTGATACAAATCACGCAATCGTCTTTTGTTGCATGTAAGAGCTGTTCTGGAACCGCATTTACCGATGATCCGGAGACTAATTTCACCTCTTCAAAAATTAAATTGAAATAAAAATATAAAAATTCTGCCAATGCAGAAGAAGAACGAAGTCCCACAATATAAATTTGACGTGCAGAAATTGCATATTGTACTGCTTTATCAAACGCTTCACTGTCAATACTTGCCAACGTTGTATTAATTCGATCAATGTCCTCACGCATCACACTGCGTAATACATCTGAACCACTGAGAAGTTCGGATGTGACTTCCAACCGCTGTACCGCCGTCAATTTATTGCGGATCAGCTCCTGAATCGCACGCTGCAGCTCGGGATACCCCTCATATCCCAGCCGCACGGCAAAACGCACCACTGTTGATTCACTAACGCCAACCGCTTCCCCAAGCCGATTGGCAGTTAAAAAAGCTGCCTTATCACAATGTTCTATTATATAATCCGCAAGCAACCGCTGGCTTTTCGACAGCCGAGCCGCCGGATTCGCCAACCTTGCTGTTAAATCCATCTCCATTCTACTGTTCCCCCGTATGTATAGATTTCAAATATTGAATTTCAGTATCTCGAAGATACCGCCACTGTCCTGCTTTTAATCCATCTAGATGTAAAGCACCTTCTGCAACACGCTGCAACCATAAAACCGTAAGACCGGCGCATTGACACATACGCCGTACTTGTCGATTGCGTCCCTCATGAATTCGAAAGCGCAAAATCTCAAAATCACCCTTTGTCCCATGGGCTGTACGAACATGTTCAACGTAAAATGGAGCCAACGCTCGCCCATCCAACGCCATAGGCTGTCTGAATATCTTCATTGCCGGCTCCAGCATACCGGTTACGCCCACCAAATACTCTTTTTCCACCTCATATTTAGGATGCATCAATGTATTGGCAAGCTCTCCATCATTGGACATGAGTAAAAGACCGGACGAATTCAAGTCAAGCCGTCCGATCGGATACACCCGCGTGCCGACACCCTTGACAAGTTCTGACACGTCTCGTCTTCCCTTTTCATCCGACAGCGTGGTTACATAGCCTGTCGGTTTGTTTAACATTATGTAAACCAACGGCTCCCGCTGAAGGGATACCCGTTTTCCATCAACTTCAAATACATCCAGCGCAATATCGGCCGTATCTCCAAGTTTTGCAGGTGTTCCATTGACATATATACGGCCAGCCTTTATCCATTCCTCTGCCTGGCGGCGGGAGCAAATTCCCGCCGCAGACATCAGTTTTTGTAGTCGTTCTTTCAAATCTTCCACCGTTTATCCGCACAAAAGTGCTACTTCTTTCATGTTTACGCCGTTTATCATCAAAACTGCTTTTCCAATCCTTATTGGAGAATCCGGGAGCCCATACAGAAAATGCGGCGCTTCATATTCCCACGTAATGCTCTTCATTTCCTCCGGAAACAGTGAAAGCCGAACATCTTCAGCAAACCGGGCTTCTACCGTCCCGCCTCCGGCAAGTGGCAGAATAACTGCACACTCACCTGCTTTTGCGGCGTAAACCTCCGTCAGCGAGTCAAATTGCTGATCATATAAACTTATATGATCATTCCAGTCATCCGGCGCAGCCAATGTTACGCATACAAGCCGCCGCCCATTGCGAACAGCCGCACTGACAAGGCAGCGTCCGGCTGCTTTTGTATACCCTGTCTTGATACCCAATGTGCCTTCATACATTTGCAAAAGCTTATTGTGATTTTTCATCCAACGCTGCCCCATCTTAATGGAAGGACAGGCGCAAATCTTTGCAAATTCCGGGTTTTCCAATGCATATGCAGCAAGCACAGCCATATCCCGAGCCGTAGAATAATTATTCTCATCGTCAAGACCATGCGGATTCGCAAAGCACGTATCGCGCAACCCAAGTTTCTGGGCCAACGCATTCATCTTTTCACTAAAGACTTCCACTCCGCCGCAGGCATCCGCCAATGTATACGCCGCATCGTTGCCGGACATTAAAAGCAAGCCATACAGCAACTCACGTACCGTCAGGCGTTCTCCGGCTTTTAAATACATTGAAGATCCCCCAAGCCGCGTTGCCGCATCCGGAACAGGAACCACAGCATCTAGATCCAATTCCTGAAGTGCTACCAACGCCGTCATGATTTTCGTCGTACTGGCAATTAACCTTCGTTGGTCTGCGTTTTTTTCAAAATATACGGTATGCGTATCCGCATCCAGTAAAATCGCGCTATCGGCACTAACCTGTGCAGCCAAAACTCCTGGCACACTAATCCATACCGCTAGCAGTACACTCAATATTCGTTTGATCACAGCCGTTTCTCCTTAACGGCCGCATTAACGTCAAAACCGCAAGATGTATTTTAAATATGCGGCCTTACCATTCTTCGTTTTCTGTTTTTTTCGCCTGCTGTTTCTCTACAAAACCCTCGACTTTTTCCAATACCCCAGGCAGCATATCTAACACCCTGTCAAATGTTGTCACGGGTGCAGATTCCACACCCAGAATCCGGACATTCCCATTCTGTACAACCAGGAACACCACAGGCGTTACATTTATGCCTGCTCCGCTGCCGCCGCCGAAATTACTCCCATCTGCTTCCGGCTTCTTTTTACTAAAATCAGTGCCTCCGGACGCAAATCCGACACTGATTTTTGAAACCGGGATAATCGTAATATCGTCCACGTGAATCGGCTCCCCGATGATCACATCCGTATCAACGATTTCCTTGATTTTCTGCATGGTAAGTCCCAAAACATCTCCAATCGGATGACTTTTTGATTCGCTCATAATTCCCTCCGTGATAGAAAGTTCAGCGGTTTTTTCTTCATTTCAATTCTTAACAATGCAAATAAAAAACAAAATAAAGCGCCAAAAGCGGAATAAGGTAGAAATGAAAACACGGCATACCCCTCCGCCTGGATTTTTTCCTGATAAAAATCAACGCCAATATGCATATCACAGCTCTTCAAATTCAGATATCGGTCCAGCAGAGCATGAATCGCTCCGAATATTGCAGACAGGCGGCCGTATAAAAGCGCCGTTTTAGAAGCATCCGTCCCCGCCACGGTCAATCGCAGAGAAATATCATCAATTGCAATCTGTCCTAAAAACAACCTCGCTGCATGCAAACCTGTTTTCAATAGTTGAAGTTTCTCAGATATCCGCTGTTTTGAAAATATCGTTTTTTTGTCTGTCCAGTATTTCCTCTTCTTCTTTTTTGGTTTTGCATTTTCTTTTAAAGCAGACTTTTTTTCTTTCGGGAAGATATGCAGCCGTATCCAGCCGATACGAGCGTTTATCTGTACTGTTTGCTGCGAATATGCAATACACAGCCGAATAGGCGTCAACAATAGTATACCCAAAATCAGCAGGATTACCAATAGCGCAATCATCCCGTAATCTCCTCATAACACAGGCACATCAGCAGCGGAGACTTCATTATCCTGCCCCGAATCTTGTTTGTCCAGTACAGGTGCATCTTCCTGTGGCATCGCCCGCAGTGCCGCAATTTCCGGAATTTCTAAAAGTTCTTCAACGTCCCGAACATGAAACACACGCAAAAACTCGGCGCTTGTCTGATATAAAATCGGACGTCCCGGTACATCCAAACGCCCTGCTTCTTCAATAAATCCTTTTTCCACCAAAGAAGAAACCGTATATGCGCTATCCACGCCGCGGACCTGATCTATGTACGCTCGCGTCACCGGCTGGTTCGCCGCAACTATTGCCAACACTTCCAGCGAAGGCAGCGACAGCGACGGCGCTTTGGTCATTTCCAAAGCGCGTCGTACATAATCTGCATATTCAGCGGCTGAGCACATCGCTACCGTATCTCCAACAAACGATAAACGTATCCCGCTGTTTTGTAATGCATACCGTGTTTTCAGCGCTTCCAACGCCTCCTCTAACTGTGCCTGCGTACATTCGGTCGCAAGCAGAATCCTTTCGCGTTTTACCGGCTCACCTGCGGTAAACACAATCGCCTCCGCAATCGACATCAATTCCTGTGTCGTCATCCATCAATCCCCCGCGCTGTAAATAGTAGCATTATCCTCGTCAAGTTCTGCCTTGCGTTGTGCGATCAATTCCAACAATGCCAAAAAAATCGCCACAAGTTCGCTTCGGGAATGCGCAACAGAATATAATCTCGAAAGCTTTAAGGAACCGGCATCTGTAAGCATGGAAATAATATCTGCAATTTTATCTTCAACTCGTACCGGATCAGCTTTTAAAATCGATTGAAAAGCGCTGGCCTGCGGTGGCGCCTTTCGATGAATACGCAAGCCAATGTTGCGCGCGGCACGCTCTAAATCTGCTGATGTTTGGCGATATGCTGCCGGTTTGGCCGCAGGTAAGGCAGACGGAGGACGAAGATAGGAATCTCGGCCGATCTGAATCCTTCGCGAAAGATATGGCGCAGTTTCCTTAACCAGTTTATATTCCAGCAACGCATGGACAAGGTTAGAACGTGGATCTTCTTCATCTTTTTCTGGTTTTGGAAGCAGCATACGTGTCTTAATCAATACAAGCTGCGCTGCCATTGCAACGAATTCACATGCATTTTCCAGCTCATGTTCCAAAATATAAGCCAGCGCCTGCATATATTGATCAAGGATCAAGGCAATTGGGATATCCAGAATATCCACACGGTTAACGTGAACCAAATGCAGTAAAAGATCCAGCGGCCCCTCAAACTGTTCCAAATGGAACTCTATATGATTTTGACTAAAATCCATTGTACCATCGTCTCAATTCCGGAAATGATCCAATTTCTTGCAATACCCAAAGGTTCGGATAAAAAGCCGGTATATAAAAGAAAAATTAATATCAACTGAATATAACGCTGATTCTTAACCAAAAAGAAATTCCATTTCTGTGGGAGCAGAAGCATCAATACTCTTGAACCGTCAAGCGGTGGAAGTGGAATCAGGTTAAAAACTGCAAATCCGGCACTAAGCATCGCGGTAAGCGCTGAAAACTGTGCAAGTGCATCCACAAATGCACTTTGTGGTGCAAAAATGCGAAGGATATAATACAATATAATAAACAGTGCGCTAATCAAAACGTTCATAACCGGTCCGGCAATGGCAACCAGCGCCATTCCTACCCGCGGATTTTTAAAATTCCGCGGATCCACCGGTACTGGTTTCGCCCAGCCAAAACGCAAAAATACCATACAGACCAGTCCAAGCGGATCGATATGCTTTAGCGGATTAACCGTCAGACGGCCCAAACATTTGGCCGTATCATCTCCCAATTTATAAGCAACCAATCCGTGCGCATATTCATGAAAGCTAAGCGCCAGCAGTACGGCCGGCAAAGTCCATGCCAGTTCAAGCAGGAAATCAGCAATAGAGTTCAAATCTTTCTCTCCTGAAAAAACGATAGATCTATAGAATCATTGTAAATTATTCTACATCACTTTATCGTCTTTTTCAAGCTGTGAAGAAAGATTTTCGCTTTTTTTGAACGTCTGCTATGTCGAACCAACAGACATAATGCCGGCGCTAAAATTTGCAAAGGAAGCGACACACAAGGCCAAACATTGGAACGGTACTCCAAAGCTGCTTCTGTCCCATAAGCCAACATACACAGTATAAAACCCGCCGCTAACGTAATAGAAACGCTGATTTTACTGGACTCTGCTCCCACAAACGCATCAAATGCACGGGATGCAAAAATTGTTGCCAGTACTGCTTCAACAAGCCCTGAAGCTGCTGGGATCATGGTTGTCAATACTTCCAGCCGCTGTTCCAGGCTTTCATATCCAACAACGCTGTCTGCATGCGTAGTTGGAAAACTCAACATCCCAGCCAGCGCATCTCCCAATACCATTGTGTTGCGCATACTATTTAAAATTAAGATTCCAAATGCTACTAAATATGGGATCAACCAATGCCGCTTTTTTGTACCGTCTTTTACCGTTGGAAGCAGAGAAAATAGTAGAATCGGCTCCACAAACGGGAAAGCCATCGAACGGTATACACCGCGCCAGATATCGCCCTTTCCAATTGGAAAAATATTATCAAAGTGCGCCGATGGGGCAGAGGCGATAAATGTAAGCACAATGGCAAGCATCACCACAGAAAACAAGAAGTTGGCACATCTTCCGATTCCAGACGGGCCTTTGAAAGCAAACAGATAAGCACATGCTGCAAGCATCAGCGCCATAACAAACTTTGGGGTTTCCAGCAGAACACAGGTACAGACATATCTTGAAAAACAGCTTAGAGACATACTCAGCAAAAATACGGCATAGACTCCATACAAAAGTGCAAAAATTTTACATGCTGTATTGCCAAGCGTCTGTTTTAGAATCATAAACAAATCCTGGCCCGGATGCGTTTCGGCAAGATACGCAAGCAATAAAATAAGTGGAACCGCCAAAACACAGGCAATTAGCATGCAAAGCCAGTCATCTCGACCTGCATGAGAATTACTTCCCAATATATATGCATTCGCAAAATAGTAGAGCATTGATGTAATGGCAAAACTACGTGCGCTGATTTTTCCCATTAAGCGCCCTCCTGATCCACCGTTGTTCCAGCTATTCCTTCTATTCGCGACTGAAGTGTAATAGAAATCTCAATTTTTGGTACTGTTTCAAAAACACCAACATCCGTCAGTTCTTCATAGGCATCAGGATCATATCTGAATAACCTTTCTCCCCAACCAAACAAATCGCATTTTATACGTGCCAGATGTTCATTTGTTGCCTGCAATCCTTCTTCGAGTTGAATTTTAGATAATTCACAGATCTTTTCAAATCGCGCATCTCGTTGCATCGGAGGATCTTCCACACTCATCAAAACTTCATAATATCCATCCAATGATATTTTCGCAAGCAACCTTTGATTCTGATAAGTCATCTTTACTTTTGTCGAAAGGCCACCCAAACTTACGGAACTTTTCATCTCCTGTGTTTCAATTTGCAGTTCAATTGCCTTTAACGTATTATCCAGCATATGCACATATTGACTTTCAACTGCATTTATCGTTCCAACCATTTTCTGTCCATGGAATACAGCGCAGCCAGACACTTCCAACATTCCATTTTCTCCGGATAAAACCAGTGGCATGACATAATCCCTCATATTTTTTGCATAGGTATCGATGGCCTGGTAAGCCAACTGTCGGACACAGTTTCCAAGCATCTCACCTTCGTAAATTCGTGAAGTAATTGCATAACTGACAATATTTCGATCCCCAGTATCCAAATCAAATACATCTGCACCTTTTTCCATGCCGGATACCGCAAAGTCCATTGTCATACGCATCTCATGGTCGTTTAAAATATAATCCAAAAGTTCTGAGACGCCATTTTGTGCATATTCAGCACCCAAAATCAGAATTGTCCCATGCTGCCAGTATAGTTCCTTTCCCGATTTTTTCAACATATCATTTAGTGCTTCCGAAATACTGCGACCTGTCCCAACTAAAAGGTGTCCCTGCGACTGTGTGTCTCCGCTCTTTTCAAATGACATAATCTCAGCGGTAACGATCGTTTCCCCATTTTCGCCAAGGTCTATTGCTGCGCCGGTAACAATCAGACGATGGTTCGTATCTGTATAATTCCAGCACCCACATAGAAAAAAAAGGCTTATAAATGGCAAAAGCAATTTTTTCATTTTTCCTGCCTTACGCTCCTGACTCGCAGCATCCAAATCGGTGCTCGTACTAACGTATCTTTCAAATTATTTATACTGATTTCATCCAAATAGGCTGTATATGGCAGTCCAAAACTGTCTTTTGAAACAAGCAATGCCAAAATACTTAGAATTCCAATTAAATATCCATAGATTCCTACAAAAGACGCCAAAGTTAAAAGATACAAGCGGATGATAAATACAGGTCCTTTTAGCTTTGGAATCAGCAGTTCTGTCAAACCTGTAAATGCTATCATAATTACCAATGGAGCAGAGATAAAGCGTGCCTCCACTGCCGCCTGTCCAATAACAACACCGCCTACTGTCGAAAGCGCATCGCCAATTCCCTTCGGCATCATAATTCCAGCTTCACGAAGCAATTCAAACGCAATCAACATCAAAAACGCTTCAAACACCGTGGATAAAGGCACACTCTCCCGCGCTGCAGATATCGATACCAGTAATTCTGTCGGAAGCATTTCCTGATGAAAACAAACAAGCGATACATATACCGCCGGGATGCTAGCGCTTAAAAATGTGCCCAGAATCCGTAAGAGCCTTTGTATACTTCCAAACCAAAAATTTCCATAATAATCGCTGCCCGTTTGGAAATATTCCAGAAAAATAAATGGTGCAGTCAATACGTTCGGCGAGCCTTCGCATATAATTGCTACTCGCCCTTCCAAGATTTTTGCTGCAGCAATATCGGGCTTTTCTGTCACACCTACAGTTTTAAACAGCTGCCATTTTGGACAAATGCGCTCTTCCAGATGGTTTGACGACATAAAAGGCGGTATTTGCAGCTTCTCCAGCTTTTTTTTGACGTTCGCAAGAATTTCCTGATCCACTACATCGGCAAGATAAACCAGCGCAAAACGCTCCCCTGTATGTTCAACCGGGCAATAAGTCTCTATCTTAAGCATTGGAGAAAGAAGTTTTCGCCGGATCAAGGTTGTATTCACCATCAGGGATTCCGTAAACCCTTCTTTTGGGCCACGAAGGTATTTTTCAATATCCGGTTCTTCAACCGAGCGAGTCTTATATCCTTTTGTTGAACACACAAGCACAGCAGCATATCCATCAACAAAAAGTAATGTATCTCCCATTTCCATGGCAATAAATGCTTTTTCCGTGTCTTCTTCAATCTTTGCCTGCTCCGTACTGATTACTTTTTCTAAAAGATCTGAAAGTTGTTCCAACCGTTCCATTTCCTGTATCGGTTTCACAATATGCAGATTTATAATCTCTGCGTTGACCATTCCATCAAAATAAGCAATAAAGCATCTGCTTCTATCTTTCGTACGGAGTTGGCGCTGTATAAAAACATCATCCTTCTCAAATACTTGCTGCATCAGCGCCTCATTTTCCTCAATATTTTTGAAAAACCGGCGTTGTCCTTCATCTCTTTCCGGCATTTTCATCCTCCTCCTTTTCATAGGAAGTATCGGCAAAACCCAAAAAAAAATACGCGCCGGATTTTGGTTACCCGACACGTATGCGTATATTTACTTATTTACATTTAATATGCCACAATTTCTGTCCACAGCTGATCATATATTTGCATATATTCATCCAGATCCAAATTACTTCGCACTGCTCATAAATTGAGTCTGACGGATATTGTACGGGGTCAGCCTTAATCTCCTCATCGAATGCCTCATATACCTTGCGCTGCAGGAATGAGAATTAATATATGCACGGTTCATCTCTGCAAAGTTGTGGTTTTCCACATCTCACGCCCCTATTGCTATAAAAATACAAATTCATATTGGATATAATAACCGCTCCAATATGTCAAGAAAAACTTTAAAATTTCTGCTTGTTTCGCAGATTGTTCCTTATAACTTTGCCTTTTTCAGTTTTTGCTTCAGTATACTCAGTTTTTCCCTTGTTTTCATATTTACTCCATTTTGCAAAATACAGTTGTACAAAATCCGGTTCTTCTGAAACAAAGCTCTTTCCTCGTAAATAATTCAAGATTCCTGCATCAGTCGAAAAACAAAACGTAACTTTATAAGAATGCAGTGCCTGGTATTTTCGGCCGTATTGTCGGTCAAGTAGATTTTTCCCATATTTCCCATCCCCCAATAGCGGATGTCCTGCCTGGGCAAACTGAGCACGGATTTGATGTGTCCTCCCTGTCAAAAGACGACATTGCAGAAGTGACAATTCTCCGTTTACCGCCAACGTACGGTACAGGGTAGAGGCCGTGCGTGTCTGTGCACTGCGTTTGGGGCCGGAATAAACACGTTTTTTCTCCAAATCCCGTTCAATATAGCTATCCAGCCTTCCCTCTTCCGGTTGCATCCGACCGTGAATAATGCAATAATATTCCTTTTCAATCTCC